>JAZRDW010000068.1:0-5889 GCA_045660505.1 Christensenellaceae bacterium
ATGATTTCTTCTTTTGGAAGTGATAGGCTATCATACTTACTATCTTTAATAGCCAAAGTTAAACCGTTATCACCAACTGATGAAATAACAGCCGTAACAATTTGACCTTTCTTTAAATCACGACTTGGTTTAATGTTGGAAAATGCTTTTTCCATCATAGATGCGTTAGTTGCTTCTTTTTTAGCAACTGGTTCTTGTGCTTTTACTTCTTCCTTTTGAACTTCACTGTCAATAGTTTCTACAGTGATGTTACCTTCTGTAATGTTCTCCATTTGTGAGACAACCTCCTGAAATTGTTCAACTGGCGTTGACGCCCCTAAAACAATCCCTACCTTATTAAAACTTTTTATTTTTTCAAAATTACAATCAGATGGATTTACCACACGATATACGTTAGCACAATTTTTTGAACAAATATCAAAAAGTTTATTTGTGTTATTGCTATTTGCCCCACCAAGAACAATTACAGCATCGCACACGCGCGAGATAATTTCCGCTTCTTTTTGTCGCTTTTTTGTAGTATAGCAAATTGTTTTGAAAATATCAACTGTTTTTGCCTTACTAAAAGTAAAATTTTTAATTATTTTATCGAATTTTTCTTCTGAATATGTAGTTTGTGCCACAATACATAGTTTATCAGCATTTATTTCGCCTAAATCTATTTCACTTTCGGTAATAATAGCATTATTATCACACCAACCGTTTATGCCTTTAACTTCGGGGTGTTCACTATCACCTATAACGGCAATGGTATACCCATCAGCATAATGGTCTTTAACAATTTTATGTATATCTTTAACGAACGGACAGGTGCAATCTATAATATTTAATCCTAATTCTTTTGCCCTTTCAATTGTCTTTTCACTTTCACCGTGAGTTCTAATAAGTAAAGTATCCCCTTTATTAAAATCAACCGAAGATATAGAATTAATTGTTTTAATCCCCATATTTTCAAGTTCTTTAATAACGGCTTCGTTATGGATAATATTACCTAATATATAATTGTCGTCACCACACAATTTTTTGGCTTCGTTTATCGCCCTAGAAACACCAAAGCAAAAGCCCGCGTGTTTACCCTTAATTAATATCATCTTTATTCTTCTTAACTTTCTTTTTCTTATTTTTTTCGTTTTCTAAAATAACCCTTAAATTTTCTTGTTCGGCTAAGAGTTTTTCTCTTAATTTTTCTTCCATTTGCTTAATGGTTTCATCATCTAGTTTTTTATCGTAAAACTCATCAAAATAAAACGGCTTGCCAATAATAAAGTTAATTCTTCTAAAAGGGCGTGGGTGCTTTTCAATAAACATAGGTATAACAGGGCATTTGGCCTTAACTGCAAACACAACTGAACCACCTTTAAGTTCTTGCAATTCGTTGTTTACCTTATTTCTTGTGCCTTCAGGGAAGATTAAAAGTTTATGCCCTTCTTTAAGTGCTTTTGACGCTTGCATAAGTGATTTTATATCAGGGTTTTCCCTGTCAATAGAAATCGCACCAAAATCAACGGCAATCTTACTTAATATTTTATTCTTAAACACTTCTTTTTTAGCCAAAAAGAACATATCCTTTCCCTTATACGCTTTGGAAACGATACCTATATCTACTGCTGATAAATGGTTACACACAAAAACTGCCTTGCCGTCTGGAATATTATCCCTTCCGTAAATCTTTAATGGAAAAACTAGTGTGCATACTGAAAGTAAAAATTTATGAAATGAATTCATTTTGTATCCTTAAAATTTGCTTTATTTAATAAATGAAAAAACCTTGTTAATAACTTGCTCAATACTCATATAAGAAGTATCAATTTCAATTGCATCTTCAGCCTTTCTTAAAGGTGAAAAATCACGCGTTCTGTCGTTATAATCTCTTTGTTCAATTTCAGCCTTTAATGCATCAAAATCAACCTTATGCCCTTTGAGTGTTAGTTCCTTATATCTTCTATCAGCACGAACTTCAACGCTTGCAGTTATAAAGAATTTATAGTCTGCATTTGGCAATACGTAAGAACCAATATCCCTACCGTCAAGAACACAACTCATTTCAGATGCTATTTTTCTTTGCATATCTACCATTTTAAGGCGAACACATTTTAGACTAGAAATATTTGACGCAGCCATTGAAACGTGTGGTTCCCTAATCCTTTCAGAAACGTCTTCACCATCTAAAAATGTATGTTGTGTTCCATCAAAATATTTAATCTCTATGTTAATATCATCAATAAAAGTAGAAACACCCTTTTCATCTAAGGTATCAATACCCAAACTAATGGCTTTTAACGCAGTTGCCCTATACATAGCACCTGTATCTAAATATAAAATGTTTAGTTTTTGTGATAATCTTTTTGCAATTGTACTTTTACCACTACCAGATGGTCCATCTAATGCAATTCTAATAATTTTATTCATAAACAACTCCTAAAATAGTATATTTTTTTATTTTATTCTTATTGAGCATATTCCCCTGCAGTATAACCCGTTGAATAAGCAATTTGAAGATTATATCCACCAGTCAAAGCGTCTACGTCTAACACTTCGCCAGCAAAATATAGACCACTAACCAACTTGCTTTCCATGGTTTTTGGGTTAATTTGTTTAACGTCAACCCCACCTGAAGTAATAATTGACTCTTCAATAGGTCTTAACTTCTTAATTGAAAATTGCAAGTTCTTTAATGCAAATATAAGTTTATTTCTCTCTTCAATAGTTATTTCGCTACAATTTTTATTCCCCTTAACCTTTGCTTGATTAAGCACGCAATCTATTAACGTTTTAGGCAATAGTGAACGCATAACGGTAACTAAAGTTTTCATATTGTTTAACTTAAATTCCTTGATTAACCTTGTTTCTAGCGTTTGATTATCAAGTGCAGGCTTTAAGTCAACCTTAATTGTAATTTTATTCAAATCTAGTCGGTTAATTTTTGATGAACATGTTAAAACGATAGGCCCCGAAATACCAAAATGTGTAAATAACATTTCACCAAAATCATCAAAAATAACTTTATTACCTAAAATGGCTGATAATTTAACGTTTTTAAGTGAAAGCCCTTGTAAGGAAATAAAGTCACTACCAAGCAATTCAATACCAACTAAAGCAGATTTAAGTGGAACAATGTTGTGCCCCACTTTTTTGGCAAATTCTATACCGTCACCCGTGCTACCTGTCAACGGATAAGAAACACCACCCGTGCAAACAATTGCAGAAGCGCAAGGTATATACCCCTTGTCAGTATTAACCCCTACAATTTTATTATCAACTATATCTAAACTTAAAACGGTTGTATTAAGCCTTATATCAACGCCATTTTTGATTAATTGTTTTTCCAAAGTCTTAGTAACGTCACTTGCTTTATCACTAAACGGAAAAACCCTATTACCACGCTCAACTTTTAATGGCAAGCCGTTGTCTTCAAAAAAATTATAAGTGTCTTGCGGGGTAAAATTATTTAAACAACTAAACAAAAACTTCTTATTGCTTACAACCGAAAGAAAAAATTCGTTGGTAGCAACTGAAGTTGTAAGATTACATCTACCCTTACCAGTTATGTAAATTTTCTTACCTAACTTTTCATTTTTTTCTATTAAAATTGTATTCTTACCATTTTTAGCCGATGAGTAAGCAGCAAACATACCTGATGCGCCACCACCTATTACAACAACACTACCCATTTGTACCCTTTAATATTCGTTTAATCGTGCAATTAATTTAATAATTAATTTACTAAAATTTGCGATTATAAGTTAAATTCTTTATTCTTTAGGTTATAAAACTTATCATAATTTGTGCGATTATATACAAGTGGAGTTATAGTTATAAACCCCTGTTTAATTAATTCAGCATCACACTCGCAATCGTTTTCGTTACAATCAATAAGTTCGCCAACTAATTTATATTGATTTTCACCTATCTTTTCATACCTATCTGAGTATAAATGTTTGCCCAATTTAGCAAACCTAACCCCCTTAATTTCACCTAAACTTAAATCAGGGAAATTAATATTCCATATATCACCACAACTAGATAATGGCAATAAATATTCAATAATTTTTTCAGCATACTTTGGATAAATATTAGCAAATTCATCAGTAAAATTTCGTGCCGAAAAAGCAAAGGAAATGTGGTTAAAAAATGATGCTTCACACGCTATAGAAACTGTTGCCGAATATAAATTATCAGAACCCAAATTATGTTCTGTGTTAACACCTGAAACAACTATATCTGGGGTAAACTCATTAAAGTGTAGTCTTGCAAATTTTATACAGTCAACTGGCGTTCCTGAAAGTGAATATGCATTTACCCCTTTAATATTATTTTCTGGTAAAAGAGTTAGGGGTTTACCTATGCTTAATGCGTGCGAAAAAGATGACCTATTGCCATCTGGGGCTATAACTAATAAATTATGCTTTTTTGCTAAACGCTCAGCAAGTTTAACTAGTCCACTACAATATATTCCATCATCATTAGACATTAATATATTCATAATACCCCTTTATGTCACACATAATAAACTAAAAATAACAAGTAAATTACTTATAATTAGTTAATCTGCTAAAATTACTTTTCTTCTAAAACTTTTTTATATTCACTAACGGCAATTTTATCACAACGGTTATTAAACTCATTGTCACTATGCCCTTTAACTTTAATAAAATTAACTTGGTGCTTATCAAAAAGAACTAATAATTCTTTCCACAAATCTGCATTTTTAACTTCCTTTTTGTTTGAAGTTCGCCAGCCGTTATTTTGCCAATTTTCTATCCACTTAAGATTAAAAGCATCAACTACGTATTGTGAATCGCTATAAAGGTTAACCCTGCATTTTTCATTAAGCGCCTTTAACCCTTCAATAACGCTTAATAATTCCATGCGATTATTTGTGGTATCTTTAACGCACCCACTAACAATTTTTTCAACGCCTTTGTAAATAAGAATTGCGCAATACCCACCTATTCCAGGGTTGCCACTACAAGCCCCGTCCGTGTAAATATCAACAGTTTTAAGCATTATATATTCTCCAATTCTTCAGCACGCTTAACACAAGCACAAACGGCTTTATCAGTTAAATTATTAAGCCCACCATCTTGGTAAACTTTAATGGCTTCTATCGTCGTGCCACCTTTACTACATACGGCATTAATAAGTTCATCAAGTGATTTATCACTATTCATTAAAACCATCTTACCTGCGCCAATCATAGTGTTTGTTGCAAGTAGTTTTGCTTGTTCTTCAGTTAACCCTTGCTTAACCCCTGCATCAATAATACCTTTTAAGAATAGATAGAAATATGCAGGTGAACTGCCACTAACACCGGTAACTGCATTTAATAAATTTTCATCAACTAATACAACTTGTGAAATAACGCCAAAAATGCCCTTTATAAAGGCTTTATCTTGTTCACATGTAAAATCAGTCAAGTCAAGTCCTACTGCACCACTAGATATTGAACAAGGGGTATTTGGCATACACCTGGCAATAAATGCGTTATTAAAGGTTTTTCTAATTCTATCCTTTTTAATGCCTGCCATTATAGAAATAAACTTTTGACAATTACCACCCTTAATTTCTTCTAAAACGCTATCTAAACTTTGTGGTTTAACGGCAAATAAAACAAACTCTGCATTGTTAACAAGTTCAATATTACTTTCGGTGGTGTTAACGCCTAATTCAGAAACTTTAAGTAGTGATTCACTATTCTTATCACTAACTATAATTTCACTAGGATTAAGGTATTTTGAATCAATTAACCCCTTAATAATTGCTGAAGACATAAAGCCAGCGCCTATAACACCTAATTTAAAACTCTTTTTCATATTTACACCTAAAATTTATTTGACTATTTATTAATTTTATTATATAATTTCTATTGTTGAATTTAGGGGAGTGGCT
>JAZRDW010000069.1:0-2182 GCA_045660505.1 Christensenellaceae bacterium
TAAACTTATTGCTTACAAACAACAATTAAATGATTTAGAAATTCAATTTAATAACGAACAAGAAAGTTCAGCAACAATGGTTTCATATAGAGAAAATTACGTTTGGGCTCAAAATGATACATTCATCTATGCTGTTTATAGAACGATAGACCCTATCGAAAATGACCCATATGCTAACCAAGAAGAAGATGAAGATACGTCAAGTGGTTGCGTTGCAGAAACTGACCCATCAACATTCTGGTTATCTTTCTCATCAATTCTCTTAATAGTTGCATTAGTTGTTGCATTAGCAATGTTAATTATTAAAACACTTGTTAGAAAACATAAAGCAAATGCAAATGATGCTAAATCACACTTCGTAATTACAAGCAGAACTAAAAAAGATAAGAAAACTGCTAAAGTAGAAAAAGTTGATGATGCTAAAGAAGAAGAAATTGAAGAAGAAATTGAAACTGAAGCCGAAGTAGTTGAAGAAGAAGTTGAACAACCTACAAGCGAAACAGAAGAAGATAATTCTTATATTTATGGCGACGTAGAAGTGTTTGGCGAAGATGGTAAACCTACTAGCAACGAAAAAAATGAAAACTAATATTTCAATTAAGTTTTAACGGGACCGAATAATCGGTGCCGGTTTATTTTTCTTTTTATAATACTTGAATACCTATTTATATTAATACGCATATATATATTATATGGCAACAATAGTATTAACCGGTGGTGGCACGGCTGGACATTGCACACCTAACTTAGCAATTATACCCTACCTAAAAAATGATTTTGATAAAATTATTTATATAGGTAGTGAAAATGGTATTGAAAAAAATATTATAGAAAATACGGATATTCCCTACTACCCTATTTCTTGTGCCAAATTTAATAGAAGTCTTATTCTAAAGAATATAACCATACCCTTTAAGGTTATTAAAGGAATTAAACAAGCAGGTAAAATTCTTGATAAAGAAAAACCTTCTGTTATATTTTCTAAAGGCGGATTCGTTGCAATACCAACCCTAATTGCAGGCGCAAGAAGAAATATTCCTATAATTTCGCATGAAAGTGATTACACTATCGGTTTAGCAAATAAAATATCTTCTCTTTTTTGCAAAAAAGTTTTAACTTCTTTCCCAGAAACGGCTAAAACAATAAAAAACGGCGAATACGTTGGTTCGCCGATAAGAAAAATTTTGTTTTCCGTTTCAAAAAAAGATGCGCTTGAAAGTTTTGGTTTTAGTGGGAATAAGCCTATTATTTTAGTTACGGGTGGCAGTCAAGGTGCATTAGCATTAAATAACGCTATTAGAGGTTTATTGCCACAACTTTTAACTAAGTTTGATATTTTGCATATTTGTGGTAAAAACAACCTATTACAAGAAAAAGTACCTAAAGGGTATGTTCAAATAGAATACTTAAACAAAATGGAAAACGCTTTTGCAGTTGCAGATATTTGCATTTCACGCGCAGGTTCTAATACCTTATTTGAACTTATGTGCTTAAAGATACCTACCATTTTAATACCCTTACCCAAGGGCGTTTCCCGCGGGGACCAAGAATTAAACGCAAAATATTTCCAAAAACTTGGATTAATTTATCTACTAGAACAAGAACAACTAACTGATAAATCTTTATTGTTTGCAATTAACTCAGTTTATGCAAACAGATTTAATATTTTAAGAAATTTTGCCAACACCCCCATTAATGATGCAAGTAGGCAAATTTCAAGAATAATTGCCGATTTTAAGAAAGAAATAAACTAACAAACTTTATTTCTTTCTTTTAGATTTAAGCCTAAACGATTAATAAAATACTTTGATAAACAAGTTTCTTCAACTTGGTTTTGTTCTTTCTTTAATAGATTATAACTTCTTGCTGTTGAAAGTTCCCTTTTTTTAATAATTGTTTTATTACTTTTTTCTTTATCCTTATCAAATAGAAAGTGAAAAATTTTATCTAACATATTATCCATCTCCTTTTTACAAATATGTAATTATATTACAATTTTCAAAGAAAAATAGCAAAAAAATATATGTTTGAGTATTGATATAATAACTAACATATATGGAGAAAAATAATGTCATTAAATTTTTGTGGAATTAAAAATATTACAGTAGGACACTTTCCAAATAAATTCCAAACTCCAATTGGAGAATTTGAAGGGAGAGGCATTAAAGCCACTATGTACCTT
>JAZRDW010000070.1:0-2109 GCA_045660505.1 Christensenellaceae bacterium
TATTATGAAACCATTTCTAACATTTTTGAAAAAACAAATGCGGATATAATAGGGCACTTTGATTTAATTACAAAGTTTAATATTAATAATAGGTTTTTTGACCAAAAGCACCCACGCTATATAAACGCTTATAAAAAAGCAGTTGATAAACTTATAAAGTTTAATAAACCTTTTGAAGTAAACACGGGCGCAATTGCGCGTGGCTACCAAAACTTCCCTTATCCTGATAAAGATATTATAGAATATATTAAGCAAAAGGGTGGCAGTTTAATTTTATCTAGTGATGCACATAATAAAGATGATATTGCTTTTGAATACCAAACTTGGGTTAAACTAATTTAGGTGAACTTTTATGGCACAATGGTTAAATTCAGCATTTTTTAATTTTGATAGGTCAGTTTTTCTATCAATGCATAATTTAGCAGTTAACCAAGGGGGATTTTTTACCCCCTTTTTAAGTTTTATAACCTTTTTCGGGAACGGGGGTTGGTTCCCACTAGTTGTTGGGGTTATTCTTTTACTATTTAAGAAAACTAGAAAGGTTGGCTTTACCATTTTACTTTCAGTTGGCATAGGCGCAATTTTTACAAACCTAATATTAAAGAACGCCGTTGCAAGACCTAGACCTTATATTGAAAGTAATGAATATAAAGAGTGGTGGCAGTTTGTTTGGGGTAAAACTGAAAGTGATTTATCTTTCCCATCAGGGCACATGACTTGCACAATGGCATTTGCAACTGCATTGTTTTTAACTTGTGATAAAAAAATAAGTTGGCTTATTTTTATATTTGCTTTTTTAATGGGGCTAAGCAGGGTATATCTAATCGTTCACTATGCAACCGACGTTATAGTTGGCGCTCTTGTTGGCTTAATTAGTGGAATACTTGGGTATTTACTATGCAAACTAATGGGCAAAATAATCAATAAAAAAACCGAATAAATGCTATGCTAATTTTTTAGTATGGCATTTTTTGTTATATTTTGTCAAAAAAACGCATAATGTTAATTATTCCTTAAAGGGGGAAAGCATTATGCGTGAAGATATTATTGATAGAATTTTAGATGAAGCACTTTATATTATAGAAAATAAAGCAACGGTTAGGGCAACTGCAAAAGTTTTTCATTTTAGCAAGTCTACCGTTCATAAAGACGTGACTGATAGGCTTAAAGAATATGATTTGCTTTTGTATAGGCAAGTAAAAGCCGTTTTGGAACATAATTATAAAGTTCGCCATATTCGTGGGGGCGAAGCCACTAGGCAAAAATATTTATTAATAAAAAATAATTGACAACTTTATATTTTTTATAGTAAAATAAAATTAATAAATACCTAAACTAAAAGGTGCGCCTAATAGTGCAGGGCTGAAGATTTGGAATTAACAAGGCACAAAGTGTCTTGATAACTCACGTCCCGCCTTGGCACTCTATTTGCGCCAAGGCGTTTTCATTTGTTATAAACTTCGTTGCAGGTCGTTAACTGCCTTGCGCAAAAAACTTCGATGAACAGACGTTCTATCTCATCTTTTTGCGCAGTCGAGCCTACTGCAACTCGTTTCTAACAAATGAAAATAAATAGCGAGACTTATGTGTGGCGCATTTCGGCGTTACTGCTCTTTCAAAAAATTTGTTTGGTAGTATTATTAAATTAAAAGGAGAACTTTTATGAAAAAACTTTTAAGCATATTTTTAGCAATAGCATTATGTATCACTACACTTTGTGTTGGTGGTTGTAATGCGGACAAGGGTAATGGCGGCCCTAAAAAACTTTCTTTTTATGCGCCAGACGGCGCGCCTGCGTTAGCGATTGCAAAATTTATTAACGACGGCGAAAACTTTGGTGTTGACGGCGTGATTGATTACAAAGTTGTATCTTCTAACGATATTGGAACGGTTATGTCGCAAGGGTTGGGCGATTTTATCGTTATGCCCGTAAACGCCGCAAGTAAACTCTATAATAACAAAAATTCGGCTTACGTTATGACGGCGGTTATAACTCACGGAAATTTATATTTAATGAGTAGCGACGGCACGAGCACGCTCGACGGCTTGAAAGGTAAAGTTGTGGGGGTTATCGGTCAAGGTTTAGTTCCCGATTTAACCTTAAAAGCG
>JAZRDW010000071.1:0-2458 GCA_045660505.1 Christensenellaceae bacterium
CCGTTATCTTGATTATCTATATTTTCATTAGCATTTTCTTTAGCCTTTTTATTTTCTTTACTCTTACCTATAAAGTAAACGATTAAGCCGATTACCCCACCGATTAAAATTAAAAAAATTGATGAGAAAGAAATAGCAAAAAGCGAAAAACCAACCAAGGCAATAATAGTTAAAATTAAAACTATAATATTGATAGGATTTTTCTTTAAGCCTTTAAGCATCTTAAAGCCTGCTGAAAGTATTATAAAGCAAATGCCGGCTTGAATACCACGGAAAGCATATTGCACCCAAGCGAAAGATAAAAATGCATCAAAAATAAATGAAATTGCAAAAATTATAATAAAAGATGGCAAAACCACCCCTAAGGTAGCAAAAATAGAACCTAAAACACCACCCATTTTATAGCCAACGTAAGTTGCGCTATTAACGGCGATAGGCCCTGGAGTTGATTCTGCGATAGCAACCACGTCTAAAAACTCATCATTTGTTAGCCACTTTTTATTTTCAACAAATTCCCTTTCAAATAGGGCAATCATAGCGTATCCACCACCAAAAGTGAATAAGCCTATCTTAAAAAAAGTTAAAAATAAAGTTAAAAGCATTTTCAATTTTTTCATAAATAATCCCTTTTTCGCATTTAATTATACAACACTTTTAATAGTTTAGCAAATAATTTTTAATTAAAAAACAAATAACCCTATCTTGTTGATAGAGTTATTTATAATTTATGCATTAATTTTTTATTTAAGAATTGAAGAAAGTTTTTCTTTAGGAAGTATACCACTAATTGAATCTGGTGCTGATAGGCAACTGATTGCAACAAGGTTAGAAAAACTTAAAATTTCACTATCACTATAACCGTTATAAATAGCATAAAGTGAACCAGCACAGAAAGCGTCCCCTGCGCCAACGCTACCCTTAATAAAGCCTTTTGGAAGTTTTAGAGAATCAACAACTGTGTATTCCCCACTCTTATCTAAACAAAAACCTTTTTCTGGGCAATGGATAATAACCTTTTCTTTAACGCCATAGTTAAATAGTTTAGTGATAATTTCTTTTATAGCGCTATCAATTAAATTGCCGTCTTTATCCCTTGGGGAAATGCCAACAATTTCGCCTGCTTCAATTTCGTTAATTATCACATAATCACAATATTTAAGTGAACTTACTGCTACCTTATGGAAATTACCACTAGATTCACTAACTAAATCAATTGAAGTTTTAATGCCTAAAGATTGTGCTTTTTGTAAAAACTTACTCATAGGCGTTGTGCCATCTTCATCTAATTTATCAAAAGAATCTAAAAGCATTAAATAGCCTGCGTGTAGCATTTTACAAGTTAACTTTTCCAAGCAAACGTCATCTGGGTTAAACTCAGCATTTGCGCCACGGTTGTGGAAGAAAGTTCTTTCACCCGTACTAGAAACGGTAATAACGTCAGAATAACTTGTTGGGGCTGAACTTGAAACTATAACCCCGTCAGTATTAAGCCCAACTTCTTTCATTTGGTTAACAACGAATTTCCCTTTATCATCATCACCAACACGGCCGTATGCAAAAACTTCCATACTGCTATCAACCTTTTTAATGTCAATACCCGTATTAGGAACGCAACCACCAACGGCAAGTGATTCACTTGTGATAGTTGCAAGCATTCCCTTTGATGGGTAAGTTGCAACCATTTTAACGTTATCAGTTAAAATATTACCTATAAGCGCAATACCTTTTCTTTCCATAATTACACCCTTATTTCTTTACCGCTTTGGTCGGCACAATATTCAACAACTTCTTGGATAGATTTATTTTGCAACATATCGTAAAGTGCAGAAATTAATTTAACCATTTTACCGGTATAATCACAATATTTTTCTAATGCCTTTTCTACGCCGAATTCTTTAGCAAAAGCACTAACCTCAATGCTACTTTCATCAGCATCAGGCTTAAATAATAGACCACCTGCAACGCCTAAGCACAAATATTCACAAGGAAGATTATGTTTTTCAGCAAGTTTAATTGCACCGATAAGCCTATCGTTTGAACTAAGTTTTCTCTTAGTATCCCTACCAACCCTTTCAACTGTGTCGCCAAGTTCAATATTCTTAAAACGGAACAATAAGTTTTCTGCGTGGGCAATAAGGAAGTCCATTTCAACTTTATTTTCTTTAGCCACTGCTGTTGCTGATTGAATAAGTGCTTTAGATGCAACGTATTTAATATCAAAATCAGCAATTGCTTCGTAGATATATTTATAACCACGGAGAGCGCCTAAATAAGCAGTAATAGCGTGGCTCATATTGTGCATAAACAATTTGCGTTCAATAAATAAATTAAATGGTGCAAAAGGATAAAGATTTTTAACTTCAGGAATTTCACCCTTAAAAGCATCTTTATCAACAGGTAAAATATTATATGGTTCTACGTAAACTCTTAAAGGATTACCTTGTTTCTTTTCTTCAGG
>JAZRDW010000072.1:0-2153 GCA_045660505.1 Christensenellaceae bacterium
TTAGTTTTGCAATTAAGAAAGGGTTTGCTAACGCCCCACGGGCAACCATAACACCATCAGCACCCGTTCTGTTAAACATATTAATTGCATCTTCTTCGGTAAAAATTCCACCGTTTGCAATAACGGGTATTTTAACTGAGTTTTTTGCCTTTTCTATTGCGTTAAAGTTAGGTTCGCCAGAATAATAGTCTTCCCTAACCCTGCCGTGAATAGTTATTAGTGATGCCCCTGCATTTTCAGCCATCATTGCATAATCGGTGGCAATATCATCACCCTTAACTTGACCTATACGAATTTTAACCGTTATAGTTTTGCCACTTTTAACGCACTCACGAATTATATTTTCAGCCTTTTTAATATCCGTTAAAAGGGCGCTACCTTCCCCGTTTTTGAAAACTTTTGGAACGGGGCAACCCATATTGATATCTACTATTGAAAATGGGGCTAAGTATTCACTTTCACACGCTTGACGCAAATAAAAACTATTTTCGCCAAAAAGTTGAACGGCTGTGTTTTGTTCGTTCCCTTTTGAATAAAGCAAAACTTGGTTATCCTTTCCACCAAGAATAAGCCCTTTAGCACTAACTAATTCGGTAAAAACTAGCCCTGCACCTTGCTCTAATTGCAAATGCCTATACGCATAATCGGTGTATCCAGCCATAGGTGCTAAAAATATATTATTTTTAACTAAAGTTTTCCCTATACAAAGTTCGTGCGTTTCCATTTTTTACCCTTTTTCTAGTTATTACTAAGTTTAAGTTTAACAAACATGCCAAAAAATAGCAAGCGTTTAAGGCTATTCCCCCAGCATAAATATTAATTGATGGGTTTTGCAATAGAAAAAAGTTAAAAATCACCTTAACTACAACCGAAATAAATAAATTTACAACGGGCGAATACAACTTGCCCTTACCTATTAAAACTGAATTTAAGGTTTGCAAAAGCGATAAGGTTATTATGGTTGGGCTAGTTAGTTTTATTAATAAAATTGCCGTTTTAGTTTGTTCATTATCTAACGCCCTAAACAAAATTTTAACAATTAAGGGCGAAAGAAAAAAACAACCTATTGCAAAAGGTATTGCTAAAATTAAGGTTAAAAATATAACCTTTTTAATGTTTTTATTTTGCAAATCTATATCCTTAATTTTTGAAACGGTTGGTATTGCCACAACTGAAATTCCGTGGCAAATAGCAACGGGTAAATTTATAATAGTTAAACAAACCCCACTAAAAAGCCCGTAAAGAACGGTTGCATCTAACCGATATTTACCTATTATATTTATGGTTAAAAAACTATCAATCACTTGTGAAAAGGGTAATATTATACCCATTAGTGTTATAGGAAAAATAGTTTTGAAAATTGCTTTTAAGTCACTTTTTTCTAGTTTAATTTTAAGCAAACTTTTTAGTGGCAATCCATTTTGCTTTTTATATTCAATAAGAACGTATATAAGGGCAACTATTTCAGATAAAGTTATTGCAAAGGTCGTGCCGGCTATCGCCATTGAAATATTTGGCAAAAATGCTTTTGCTAAAATTAAACCGAATATAAGTTTTATAACCTGTTCTATTATTTGTGAAAGGGCTGTTGGGGTCATTTTAAGTTGCCCCTGAAAATACCCCCTAAAACAAGATAAAATAGATACCGTTAACACGGCTGGGGCTAAACACAAATACCCTGAAAAAGCCTTTTCGTTGCCTTGCAGTTTTGATATAGGCAAAGCAAAAATAAATAAAAATAGCGTGCAAAATGCACCTATGATAAAAAAGATTTTAAGACTAACGCTTAAATACTTAAATTTAGCGTTTTCACTTTGCTCACTAGAAATTAATTTTGATAAAGCGCTAGGCAAAGCGCACCCTGAAAAGTCAAGTAAGAGTGCGTAAACGGGGAAAATCATTTGGTATAAACCTATCCCCACCCCACCTATAATATTAGTTAATGGTATTCTATAAAGTGCGCCGAAAAGTTTAACGAAAAAGGTTGTTATGCCTAAAATTGACGCGCCTTTAATAACGGACTTATTCTTCATATATGTAAAGCCACACTAAAATTTCCTGTCATAAATACAGGAATCACTTGTGCCAGTTCTTCTATTTTTGCCGTATCTTCTAAGTCGGATCGTAGCCATGTCGTACTGTGGGCCAAGGAG
>JAZRDW010000073.1:0-4858 GCA_045660505.1 Christensenellaceae bacterium
AAAGTATACCATTTGTGTTCGGGGCCTTTAGGGGTTAATACCTATTTTTTAATAAACGAATTAACTAACCAAGCCGTGGTTATTGACGGTGGTGAAAACTATAAAAAGGTTAAACAGGTTGAAGAAAGTTTAGGTGTTAAAATTGTTGCGCTACTTTTAACGCACGCACACTTTGACCACTCTGGCAACGCAAAAAAACTTCAAGATGACGGCGCAAAGGTTTATATTAGTTCAATAGATGCGCCAAAACTTAATAATGATGGTAATTTAGGCTATCGTTTTGGCAGAAAGTTTGAAAACTTAATTGCCGACCATTTGTTGGAAAATAATGAAGAATTAAATATTGCAGGTATTAAAATAAAGGCAATTGCTACCCCTGGGCATACTGACGGGTCTATGACTTTTATGGTTGATAATATGCTTTTTACGGGGGATACGCTATTTTTAGAAAGCGTTGGCAGAACGGACTTCCCAACAGGGGATAAAAATAAACTTATTAACTCAGTTAAAATGCTATTTAGTTTAGACGGAGATTATCAGGTTTACCCTGGGCATGAAGATTTTACAACCCTTTCACACGAAAGAATTTATAACACATTTGCTATAGTGGATATTTAAAGATTATGTTAGAAAGCAATTTACCCTTAATAGAAAGTGACTTAAAAGAAATAGTTAATCTTTTTGACGGGGCTGAAAATATAAATATTCGCCATCAATTTAAGAAGGGCGAAAATAAGTTTGTAAACACAATTATTTTAGATGGAAAGGTATATGCCTTTGGCACTTTTGTCAATAATATTAGTGGTGAAATTGAAGAAAAGCGCCTAATAAAACGCTATTCAAAGTTGGCGTTATATAAAGGCTTATCAAAGCACTTAAACAAGGAATTGCCTTGGGGTGCGCTAACCGGTATTCGCCCAACAAAACTTGCCTACCAACAATTAGAAACTACGGGCGAATTTGAAGAGTTTTTTACCGACACAATGAAGGTTAGTAAGGAAAAAACTTCTTTAATTAAGTCTATTATTGACACACAAAAAGGCATATATGAAAAGAACGATTTGAACACCGATTTCTTTGCGTTTATTCCATTTTGCCCATCAAGATGCAAGTATTGTTCGTTTATTAGTGCAGATATAAAAAGCGCATCAAAATTTGTTGATGAGTATGTTGACGCACTTGTTGATGAAATTAATTTTAGTAAGCAATTCGTTAAGAATTTAAGGAGTATTTATATAGGTGGTGGCACGCCCGTTGCACTATCAGATAGCCAGTTAGAAAAGATTTTAATTGCTATTGATAGCATTAATACGGGGGTGGAATATACCGTTGAAGCAGGCAGACCTGATAGGATAACTGAAACCAACCTTAAACTTCTTAAAGAGCACGGCGTTACTAGAATTTGCATTAATCCACAAACCTTTTGTGATGATACCTTAAAGGCACTTGGCAGAAACCATACTTCAAGTCAATTAATTGAAAAATTTAATATGGCAAAAGATATGTTTTCTATCAATATGGATTTAATTGCAGGGTTAGAAGGCGAAACCTTTGAAGTGTTCAAAAACAGCATTGATAAGGCAATAGAACTTTCCCCAGATAATATAACCGTTCATACTTTATGTATTAAAAAGGGTTCGTATTTAGCGTTAGATAAAAGCCGTTTATCAAGCGAAAGCGTTTCTGATATGGTTGACTACGCTATGCAAAGTTTAATAAATAACGGATATAACCCTTACTATTTATATAGGCAAAAATATATGGCAGGCAACCTTGAAAATGTTGGCTACGCTAAAAGTGGAAAGGCTTGCGTATATAATATAGACATTATGGAAGAAATTGCACAAAACGTTGCTTGTGGTGCAAATGCAATTAGTAAGCGTGTGTTTAACGGCGGGGAAAGAATTGAAAGGTGCGCTTCCCCTAAAGACGTTATTACATATCTAAAAAGTATTAATGAAATTAAGGAAAAAAAGAAAATTTTATTTTCTTAATAATATGGAGTAAATATGAAATTAATTAGTTTTGCTGTTCCTTGTTATAACTCTGCTGAATATATGGATAAGTGTATAAATTCACTTCTAAAGGCAGGGGAAGACGCTGAAATTATTATTGTTAATGATGGCTCTACTAAAGATAATACGGCTGAAATTGCCGATAAATATGCGGAAAAATACCCAACTATAATAAAGGCAGTTCACAAAGAAAACGGTGGTCACGGCGACGCTGTCACCGTTGGACTACGCAATTCTACAGGTAAATATTTTAAGGTTGTTGATTCTGACGACTGGGTTGATGAAACTGCCCTTAATAAGGTTATGGACTTTTTGCGCTCTTTAGATGAGGATAATTCACCTGATATTTTAGTTGTTAACTACGTAATAGAAAGAGTGTTTGAAAACAAGCAAAAGAAAGTGACTTATAAAAGGGAATTTCCAGTAAACAAAATGTTTTCTTTTGAAGAAAGCAAAAAGTTTGCACCTGGTAAATTTATAACAATGCACGCCCTAATTCATAAAAGGCAAATTTTAGCCGATATGAATTTTGAATTGCCAAAGCACACCTTTTACGTGGATAATATTTTAATATGCAAGCCTATGTTTAACGTAAAAACCTTTTATTATTTAGACGTTGATTTTTATAGGTATTTTATAGGTAGGGCAGACCAATCGGTAAACGAAAAAGTTTTGATGAGTAGAATTGACCAACATATTAGAATGACTAAAATTCTTCTATATGATTGTGATTTTAATTCTATTAAAGAAACACGCCCGGTTTTATATAAATATTTAATAACCCACGTATGTTCATTGATGGCGGTAAACAGCATCTATCTTATAAAGATAGACACCCCTGAAAGCCTACAACAAAAGAAAGAACTTTGGGATGAATTAAAAGAAAAGGATTTGGAAACTTATAAACAGTTTAAGCGTCAATTCGTTTCAATAACGGCAACAAATACTAAATTTGGGTGCGCTGTTTGTAAGGTGTTATACTTTATAGTTCAAAAATTATTAAAATTTAACTAATTTTAGGTAAAAATAGGAAAATTTATATAAAAAAATAGTTTACAAAATAAATATATTTTGGTATACTAAATAGGCTATGTACTTTAGGCAAGGTTTTGTGGTTCTCCACCCATTGCTTTGTTTAAAGCGAATTAATCCATAAATTATAGGAGGTAAAAACAATATGGAAAAGGCAAGAAAGTTAGAAATTATTCAACAATTTGGTCGTCACGAAGGTGATACAGGTTCAGCAGAAGTTCAAATCGCACTTTTAACTGAAAGAATTAACCATCTTAACGAACACTTAAAGTTGAATAAGCACGACAATCATTCTAGGCGTGGTCTTATGAAGATGGTTGGTGAAAGACGCAGTCTTTTAAAGTATTTACAAGAAATTGATATTGAAAGATACAGAAAGATTATTGCTGATTTAAATTTAAGAAAGTAAGAATTAGGGCGACATAATTTTTTGTCGCCCAATTTTTCTTAAAAAGTATTTGTAATTAAGTGGCGATTAGCAGTTGCTTTTCGCTTTAAAATAAAGAGTTGTGAGGATAATATAATGACAGAAACTTTTAGAGTATTTAAGACTACCGTTGGGGGTAGGGAACTTGTTGTTGAAACAGGTAAGTACGCTGAACAAACTAACGGTTCTTGTATCGTTAAATGTGGTGATACCGCCGTTATGGTTAACGTAACTATGGCAAGTTCACCAAGAGACGGTATGGACTATTTCCCTTTGGGTGTTGACTTTGAAGAAAAAATGTATTCAATCGGCAAAATCCCAGGCGGATTTAAGAAGAGAGAAGGTAGAGCATCTGATAAGGCTATTTTAACTTCTAGGTTAATTGATAGACCTATTAGACCACTTTTCCCAAAAGGCTTGTTTAACGACGTGGTTGTTATTGCAACTGCACTTTCAGTTGAACCTGATATTCAACCAGAACCATTAGCAATGTTAGGTAGTTCTATTGCAATCAGTATTTCTGATATTCCATTTGCAGGCCCAACAGGTAGCGTTGTAGTTGGTTTAGTTGATGGTGAATACGTTATCAACCCAGACGAAGCACAAAGGGCTAGAACTGAATTAACCCTTAACTTAGCAGGTACAAAAGATGCTATTATGATGGTTGAAGCAGGCGCTAATGAAATTAGTGATGACCAAATGGTTGGTGCTATTTTATTCGGCCATGAAGAAATTAAAAAACTTTGCGCTTTCCAAGAAGAAATTATTAAAGAAATCGGCAAGCCAAAGAGAGAAATGGAATTATACCATATTCCAGACGATATTGATAACGCAGTTAGAGCATATGCTAGCGATATGCTTGACAAGGCACTTGATACTTTTGACCGCCAAGAAAGGCAAGCAGGTCAAGATGCTGTTGAAAAGGACTGTTTAGAACATTTTGCTGAAATTTTCCCTGATAAGACTAGGGAAATTAAAGATGCACTTTACTATATGACCAAAGAAAAGGTTCGTGCTAAAATCACCAACACAGGTATTCGCCCAGACGGTAGAAAACTTGATGAAGTTAGAAAGATTTGGTGTGAAGCAGGCGTTCTTCCTAGAGTACACGGTTCAGGCGTATTCACTAGGGGTCAAACACAAGTTATGTCAACATGTACTTTAGGTATGCTTTCTGAAGTTCAAAAGTTAGAAGGTCTTGATGGCGAAAGTGAAAAACGCTATATGCATCAATACAATATGCCAGGCTACGCATCAGGCGAAGCAAGACCATTAAAGAGCCCAGGTAGGCGTGAAATCGGTCACGGCGCTTTGGCTGAAAGGGCATTAGAACCAGTTATTCCAAGTGAACAAGATTTCCCTTATGCAATTAGAATCGTTTCAG
>JAZRDW010000074.1:0-2027 GCA_045660505.1 Christensenellaceae bacterium
TAAAAAAGTTTACCAAACAAAGTAAAGGTTGTCAAGTTAATATTAATAATATTAAACTTACAAATCAACACTATTTTGCAAAGAAAAAAGCCTTGCCGATTTTGGCAAGGCTTATAAAAACTAAAGAATAAATATTATAAGTTGTAATACTTTTCAAATTCAACAGGGTGTGGAATTTTTGCAATTTCAGCGCACTCTGCTCTCTTTGTTTTAATAAAGTTCTTAATTAAAATTTCAGGGAATACGCCACCTTCTAAAAGATAATCGTGGTCTTTTTCTAAAGCATCAAGGGCTTGTTCTAAGGTTGTTGGCAAGCCTTTAAGTTTAGCCTTTTCTTCATCAGAAAGGGTATAAAGGTTAACGTCGTAAGGGCCCCAGCCGTTTGCGTGTGGGTCAATTTTATTCTTAATACCATCTAAACCAGCCATAAGAAGAGCAGCATAAGCAAAGTATGGGTTGCAAGTTGCATCTGGGTTACGGATTTCAAACCTTCTTTCTTCTGGGGTTTTAGCGTAAGCAGGGATACGGATAACTGCACTTCTGTTAGAAGTTGCATACCCTATTGTCACAGGGGCTTCGTAGCCAGGAACTAAACGCTTAAATGAGTTTGTTGATGGGTTGGTGATTGCGCAAAGTGACGCAATGTGTTTTAATAAACCACCCATAAAGTAGTGTGCAGTTTGGCTTAAGTGTGAATAGCCGTTATCATCAGAAAATAGTGGTTCGCCGTCCTTAAATAATTGAATATGAACGTGCATACCGCTACCTGCTTCGCCATAAATAGGCTTTGGCATTAAGGTTGCACTCTTGCCATACTTTCTAGCAGTATTTTTAATAATGTATTTAATCATCATAGTTGCATCAGCCATTTTAGACATTTCGCCAAGCATAGGTTCAATTTCAAATTGACCAGAGGCAGCAACTTCTGGGTGGTGGTATTTAACAGGAATACCAGCCTTTTCAATTTCTAAGCACATTTCACTTCTGCATTCGTAAGAAGTATCAAATGGTTTTGCAATATGGTAAGCCTTTTGCTTTGGAACGATATTGCCTAAACCTTCATCATAACTATTCCAGTAAGATTGTTTAGCATCAACGTAATTTGAAATTGAATTTGGGCTAACTTCCCAACCAACGTTATCAAAAAGATAAAATTCAAATTCAGGTAAAATAAGCATTTTATCAGCAAAGCCGTTATCACGCATATATTTTTCAGCAGCGTTAACAATATTTCTTGGGTATTGTGCAAGCGGTCTATTTTTAGGACTATCAATAATCATAGCGTTACCACTCATAGAAAGTGTTGCAACTTCGCAGAAAGGGTCAATCATTGCAGTATCTAAATCAGGTATAAACACCATATCGCTTTTTTCAACAACGGCGTAGCCGTAGTTAGAAGCGTCAAAACCGATACCGTTTGTCATTATTTCTTCACTAAAATAAGTTGCAGGGATTGTCACGTGGCGGTATTGCCCGTTAATATCAACCATCTTAAAATCAACCATTTTAATATCGTTGTCTTTAATAAATTTAATAATATCTTTAACATTTTTGCCCATAAAAGCACCTCTAAATTTAATATATTTTATTGTAGTTCATTTGTTTGATTTTGTCAATTAAAAGTAAAAAACTTTATATTTTTAATATAAAAAAAGGAATAGACTTTTTTAAATCAATTCCTTTTTTAGTTAAATTTAATCTTAATATTCGGTAGTATAGTTATCAAAGTAGCCTTGTATCCAAATAATAGGCGTACCCTTATCACCAGAACCAGAAGTTAAATCGCAAAGAGAACCGATTAAATCGGTAAGTCTTCTTGGGGTTGTGCCCATTTGACCTGCAACTTTACTATCCTTTTCTTTAATTCTATCTTTAATAGCCTTTTTAAGTTCTTCGCCAGAAAGCCCTTTATAATCGTTATCAGCAAGATATTTAAGTTTAAGTTCGTTTGGTGTGCCGTCAAGACCTTTTGTATAAGCAGGTGACACTACAAGGTCTGCAAGGTCCCAGTTTTTGCCAACAGGGTC
>JAZRDW010000075.1:0-6510 GCA_045660505.1 Christensenellaceae bacterium
CGCCTATCTTGTGGGGAAGATGCTGAAAGGTTAGGCTTAACCGATTATTTTAACGGCGATAATATTTGCTTAATTGAGTGGGCGGAAAATATTGAAGATGCTTTGCCGGAAAATATTAAAAAAGTTATAATAGAAAAAACTTCTGAAAATGAAAGGATTATTACCTTATGAACTATTTAGCAATTGATACAAGCGGTAAAAATCTTACCATCATAATAAAAAATAACGGCAAAATTTATAAGGTTTTTGATAGTGAGTGTGGGGTTAACCACTCTGTAGAACTTATGCCAAGATTAGAAAAGTTAGCCTTAGACGCTAATTTTAATTTAAGTGATGCATCTTTTTTTGCCGTAGTTGTAGGGCCAGGTTCTTTCACGGGGATAAGAATAGGCGTTGCAACCGTTAAGGCGCTATGCTTTGCGTATAAAAAACCTTACCTATCAATAACTTCTTTTGACACCTTAGCGTATAATGAAAAAGGCGGAAGTGTGTTAACGCTTATTGATGCTAAGCACAATGGCTTTTATGCTTGTGGGTATTTAGATAATAAAGTTAACTTATTAGAAAGTTATTTGATGCGTGAAGAAGTTTTAAATTTAATTGATAAATATGATAAGGTTGTTAGTTCAACCTTAATTGACGGCATATCTTCTTTAATAGTGCCTTTAGATTTGGGTTTGGAAAGGGCAATAGAAAGCAATTTAGATAAAATTGAATTTGATATTTCTTTGCTTACCCCACTTTACGTGCGCAAAAGTCAGGCGGAGGAAGGTAGATGAATATAAAAATTCTATCTAAAGAAGATATAAATTGCATTTTAGAATTATTCAGTTCTGATTTTGAAGACGGTTGGAATAAAAATCAATTATCTTCTTCGTTTGATAGCGAGTTATTTTTATGCGTAGGCGCATTTGATAATGAAAAACTTGTTGGGGTGATATGCGCTAGTTCAAGCATTGATACTGCCGATATTGAAAGTGTTGTTGTAAAGAAAGAATTTAGAAGAAAAGGCATTGCTAGTTTATTAATAAACGAACTTATTAAACTTTTAGAAAAAGAAAATATAACTAAAATTTTATTAGAAGTTAGGGAAAGCAACTTAAAAGCAATTTCACTATATAAAAAGCATAATTTTAAAGAAATTTCCGTGCGTAAAAAATATTACGCTAATGGTGAAAACGCTTTAATATTTATAAAGGAATAAAGAAAGTAAATGGAAAAATTAAATTCAAACAATTTTTCCACTAAAGAAAATTCACTTCTTTTTTTGCACGGCTACCTTGCCGATAGCAAAACCTTTTTTAACCAAATACAGCATTTTGAAAAGTTCTTAAACGTTTTTGCCTTTGACCTAAAAGGCTTTGGCACTAACGCTAATATGCTTTGCCCCTATTCGCTTGACGATTATATTGATGAAGTTAACGAATATAAATATAAGCATAATATAGTTAACCCACATATAATAGCCCACTCTTTTGGTGGAAGAATTGCATTAAAGGGGCTATATAAAGATAAAAACTTTTGCGATAAACTAGTTTTAACAGGCTCTGCTGGGTTAAAGCCCAAAATTACGCTAAATAAAAAAATTAAAAAGTTAGCCTTTAATATTTTGTCTAAGTTTATTGACAAGAAAAAACTAACTAAATTTTATTCAAAAGACTATTTAGCCTTAAACCCTATAATGCAACAAAGTTTTGTTAAAATTGTTAACGAACATTTAGATTATACGCTAACGTCTATTTCCAACAAAACGCTTATAATTTTTGGCGAAGATGATAGGGAAACGCCACTTTATATGGCAAAAAAGTTAAATAAAAATATAAAAAATTCTAAATTAATTATTATAAAAAATGCAGGGCATTTCTGCTTTATAGATAAACCTTTGGCTTTTAATTTAGCCGTTGAAAATTTTTTGTTAAATAATTAAAACTTAAAAAGGAGAGAAAATGATTCCAACAAGCGTTGTAAATTTTAAAGATTTGTTCACGGGCGACCAAATACTTGTTTATATTATTTTAAGCGTTGTCAATGCATTAATTATATTTTTAGCGTCAATGAAGTTTATTCTTGTGTTGCAACAATGTGGTTATCGTGGCAAAAAATATTTTAACTGGCTAGACAATAGGGATACCCCTTATATGTCAAGATTAATGCTATTATGTTTATTAGCATTTTTGTTCTTTTTAGTGTTAAATATTTGCTTTTCACCTATGACCACTAATCTTTTAGGGGATAGTAACGGCTTATCAGTTGCATCATTTTTAGGGTTTGCATCTTACTTTTTATTTTCATTTTTATATATTAAAACCGAAAGTAGCGTAAATGCAAAAGTTCCTATCAAAAAAACCAAAAGGTTAGTTAGGCTTTGCATAACTTACTGCGTTCTACTTGTAGTTATTACCTTTGGTTTAATAGTTTTAATTAACTATTTAGCATTTGTAATAGATAATGAAGTTGTTGCATTACTTAGGTTTTCTATCATTTGCGGTATGCCTATTTTAATCCCTTATATTTTATTTCTTGCTTACGCTATTAACGAACCGCTTGAAAATATTATTAAAAGATATTACTTAAAGCGCGCACAAAAGAAGTTAGATGAATCTAACATTATTAAAATCGGCGTTACGGGTAGTTTTGGCAAAACTAGCGTTAAAGAAATTTTAAACACTATTTTATCACAAAAATATAGGGTATTAGCAACGCCGGAATCATATAATACACCGCTTGGCATTGCAATAACTGCTAAAGCCCTAGATAGCACGCATGATATTTTTATTGCTGAAATGGGTGCAAGAAGTGTTGGTGATATTAAAGAATTAACCCAAATGGTTAAGCCAAAATACGCTTGCTTAACAGGGGTTAATAATCAACACTTAGAATCTTTTGGTTCAATAGATGCTATCAAGCAAACAAAGTTTGAGTTGTTTGAACATTTACCAGAAGACGGGGTAGGGTTTTTCTCAACCGATAACGATAACGCCCTAGAGTTAATGCAAAAGTTTAACGGCGAAAAATATGCTTGTGGCTTAAAAGATGAAAACAACTTTGTTACGGCAACCGATATTAAGGTTGATGCCCGTGGTATGAGTTTTAACTTAGTTTTCGCAGGGGAAAAATCCGTTAAATGTTCAACCGTTTTATTAGGTAGGCATAGCGTTAGGAATATTTGTTTGGCTTCAGCAATCGCTTATAAAATAGGTTTAAGCCCAAGAGAAATTGCTAACGGTATAAACAGAATTTCTACCATTGAACACCGTTTAGAACTTATACCAAACAGTAAAAAGATTGTTCTTATTGATGATAGTTATAATTCTAACGTAGATGGCGTTGATGCCGCTATGGAAGTTTTAGATACCTTTAAGGGCAGAAAAATAGTTTTAACACCAGGCTTAGTTGAACTTGGCATTGTTGAAAACGTGGTTAATTTAGAGTTTGGCAGAACGCTTGCTAAACACGCAGATATAGTTATTATTATAGGTAAGCATAACGCTGCAATGATTATTGACGGTTTACTTGAAGGCGGTATGGATAGGGAAAACATTAAGTTTGCTAAAAATTTGAATAAGGGCAACGAAATTCTTAACCAAATACTTCTAGAAGGGGACGTAGTGCTTTTTGAAAACGATTTACCTGATAACTATAACTAAAAAACAAAAAAACTAATAGATAAAGATTAAAAAACACCAAAGCAAAAAAATTTTTTGTAGAGGTGTTTTTTTAATGAAAAATATTTTAGTGTTTTTTGGTGGGCAGTCGGTTGAACATGACGTTTCTATTTTAACAGGGGTAATGGCAACGAATTTAATTGATAAAGATAAATTTAATGCTATACCTATTTATGTTTCTCGTGACGGGGTATGGTATACGGGTAAAAATTTACTTGACCTTGACGAATATAAAAAACTAAACCTTAAAAACTTAACGAAAGTTGTTCTTTTGCCTGGGCAAAATATTCTCTATTCCTTAAAGGGGAATAGGCTTAAAAATATATTAGAAATAAGCGTTGCATTAAACTGTATGCATGGCGAACGGGGGGAAGACGGGTGCTTAGCAGGGCTATTGAATTTATGTAAAATTCCACTTGCATCACCAGATATTATGCCATCTAGTGTGTGCATGGATAAAACTTTTACAAAAATTGCGCTTAAAGGGTTAAATATAAAAACGCTAAAAAGCATAACTGTTTTTAACGCAGATGAAATTGAAGAAGTTAAAAGGCAATTTGCATACCCTTTAATAGTTAAGCCGAACAAAAGTGGTTCTAGCATAGGTGTTAATATCGCTAAAGATGATAGTGAACTTTATTCAAGCATAAATTACGCTTTAAGGTTTGGGGATTGCGTTATCATTGAGCCTTGCCTAGAAAATTTTATTGAAATAAACTGTTCAGCGTATATGGATAGCACGGGTGAGATTATCGTATCAGAGTGTGAGCGCCCCGTTGGCAGAACGAAACTTTTATCTTTTAACGATAAGTATGAAGGTGGCAAAAGAATTTTCCCTGCTGATATAGATAATAAATATTCAAAACTAATTAAAAAAACCACCAAGTTAATTTACCAAAAATTTTCTTTTAGTGGTGTAATTAGAATTGATTATTTTATAACCGAAAATAAGGTTTTGGTAAATGAAATTAATACCGTTCCCGGCTCACTTGCGTATTACCTTTTTGGGGATACTTTAACTGGGTTTACAAAGATGTTAAACCAAATAATTGATAATGCGCTTAAAAATTACGCTAAATCATTAACTACGCAAAAAACTTTTAAGACTAGTATTCTTTCTTTTGGCGGTGCGAAAGGCGTAAAACACTTGAAAAAATTAAAGTAATATGTTAAAATTACAAATGATAAAAATTTATGGAGATATATTATGGATAAAATTAAAATGACCACGCCACTTGTTGAAATGGATGGCGACGAAATGACTAGAATTCTTTGGCAATGGATTAAAGAAATTTTAATTATCCCTTTTGTAGATTTAAAGACTGAATATTATGATTTAGGGCTTAAGTATAGGGACTTAACTGATGATAAAGTGACCGTTGATAGTGCTTTAGCAACAAAAAAATACGGCGTTGCAGTTAAGTGCGCAACCATTACCCCTAATGCGCAAAGGGTAAAGGAATATTCACTAAAGAGTATGTATAAAAGTCCTAACGGAACTATTAGGGCTATGCTTGACGGCACAGTTTTCCGTGCGCCTATTTTGGTTGATGGAATTGCGCCTTATATCCCTACTTGGAAAAAACCTATCGTTATTGCCCGCCATGCTTACGGCGATATTTATAAGGCGGTTGACGGTAAGGCAGGCGTTGGTAAGGCTGAATTAGTTTTTACTGATAAAGACGGCGTTGAAACAAGGCAAACTATTCACGACTTTAAGGATAACGGCGTAGTTATGGCTATGCATAATACCGATAAGTCTATTGCTAGTTTTGCCCGTGCTTGCTTTAACTATGCTTTAGATATGCGCTTGCCACTTTGGTTTTCAACAAAAGATACCATTAGCAAGGTTTATGATGGCAACTTTAAGGCTATTTTTAACGAAATTTATGAAAATGAATATAAAGAAAAATTTCAAAATGCTAACATAGAATATATGTATACCCTTATTGATGACGTTGTTGCTAGAATTGTTAGAAGTGAAGGCGGTATCGTTTGGGCGTGCAAAAACTATGATGGTGACGTTATGAGTGATATGGTTGCAACTGCTTACGGCAGTTTAGCAATGATGACAAGTGTGTTGGTTTCACCAGATGGAATTTACGAATATGAAGCGGCACACGGCACGGTTACCCGCCACTATTATAAGTATATTAAGGGGGAAGAAACTTCAACCAACCCTGTTGCAACAATTTTCGCTTGGTCGGGCGCATTAAGGAAAAGGGGTGAATTAGATAATAATTTAGAACTTGTTGACTTTGCTAATAGACTAGAAAAAGCAACCATTTTAACTATTGAACAAGGTGAAATGACAGGGGATTTAGTAGGCTTATTCAAAAAGCAAGGCGTTGAACCTAAAAAATTAAACTCAAAAGAATTCTTAATGGCTATTGCTAAAAGAATTTAATAAACTAAAAAAGGTTTTTATGTAAAAACGCAATCACTAATAATTACTAAAAGAGAAAGATATAGCAATAATATTCTTTAGTGAACAACTAATTAAAAATTTTATAAAATTTAATATTTTACTTGACAGTTGGAAATCACAAGAGTATAATTAAGAAAAATTGAGGCAAAAAAATATGAAAATTTTAAATTCTTACTTTTACTTTTATTTTAATAACAGGTTTTCAATGTCGCGTTAGTAATTACTATACCGATTGTTTTTGCTTTGAACAGAAACCTAGGCTTTGTAGTGATTACTACAAAGCCTTTTTTAATGGGCTTTATCACTACATATAGTTGATTTTTGATGGAAAAATAATGCGAATTACCTTGCGTTTTGCTCGGTTAAATACTTTTCAAGTATTCGCCCTTACAAGAACGCTTGTTCTTATTATATTTT
>JAZRDW010000076.1:0-9717 GCA_045660505.1 Christensenellaceae bacterium
CCACGGCTATTTTCACAAGGACCATAAAAAGTTAGATTACAATGGTAATTTTGAAGAAATTAGGCTAACGGGCGCAATAGTTAACGCACTATGTGGCGTTCAACCAACCCTATTTGCACCACCATCAGGCAGTTTTTCAACCACAACCTTAGAAGTTGCTTACGACTTAAATTATAAGGTTATAATGTGGACTAAAGATACTATTGACTGGCGTGATAGTGACCAAAATTTAATTTTTACAAGGGCAACAAAAAACCTAAAGAACGGGGACTTTATTTTGATGCACCCAAAAGAACACACCCTAAAAGTTTTACCAAAAATTTTAGAAAAATATAGTGAACTTAATTTTTCTTGCGTAACCGTTTCTGAAAACATTTTGGGCAGGGTATAAACTTAAAGATAAAATCTAAAATATACATATTTTTGGAGAGAATAATGATTTTTTACAAGAAATTTAATAACGGCTTAAGATTAATAATAAACAAAATGCAAGGTTTTGTTTCTGCATCAGCAGGCGTTTTAGTTAAAACGGGTAGTATTAACGAAAGAGAAAAGGAAAACGGTATTTCACATTTTATTGAGCACGTTATGTTTAAGGGGACTGAAAATAGAACTGCTTTTGAAATTTCAGACCATATAGATAGAATAGGCGCACAAATTAACGCCTTTACTTCTAAAGAAATGACCTGTTATTATACAAAATCAACAGGCGAACATCTTCTTAATTCTTTAGAAATCTTATCGGATATTTTCTTTAATTCACTTTTTGAAAAGGGTGAACTTGAAAAGGAAAAAGGGGTTATTATTGAAGAAATTAATATGAGTGAAGATACCCCTGAAGACCTTTTACTTGATTTACTTGCGCAAAGTTATTATGGTGATAGTGGGTTGGGGCAAACAATTTTAGGCCCAGCAAAAAATATCCGTTCATTTACAAGGGAAGACGTGTTATCTTATATGAATAAATATTACACGGCTGATAACGTTGTAATTTCACTCGCAGGGGATATTGATATAGAAAAAGCCGTTCAATTTGTTGAAGATAATTTTGCATCTAAGTTTAAGGTGTTTAATAGTTCAAAGCAAAACACTTTGCAAGAAATTACAAAGCAAAACATTTATAAAAGCAAAACTATTGAGCAATCACATATAGGTTTTGCAATGCAAGGTATTTCAATGAATGATGATGATATTGATGCCTTTACTATTGCAAATATCGTTTTAGGTGGTGGTATGAGCAGTAGGCTTTTCCAAAAGATTAGGGAAGATTTAGGGCTATGCTATAGCGTTTATTCATACCTATCACAATATAAAGATAACGGCGTTTTAGAAATTTACGCAGGGGTTAATACAGAGCAAAGGGATTTAGCCGTTAACGCTATCGTTGAAGAAGTTAAAAAGTTCAAAAAAGGTGGCATAACCGAACAAGAATTTATCCGTGGTAAAGAGCAAATTAAAAGTGCATTTATTTTGGGCAGAGAAAATACTTCAACACAAATGCTTTTATATGGCAAAACCTTGCTATTTATGGATAAAGAGTTTGATTATCAAGATAGGTTAAATAAACTAGATAAACTTGATATTAACCTAGTTTTAGGGGTTATTGATAGGTATTTTGATATTGAAAATTGTTCAACTGCAACGGTTGGTTCAAAACGCACGGCATTAAAAATTAACTAAAAATTTAATAAATAATTTATAAAGGACTTTTCTAAAAGAAAAGTCCTTTTTTATGTTAAAAGTGAATATATTTAGACTATGAAAATAGTTCGTTTAATTATTTCTAGTATTATAATTTTATCTCTTATTTTTACAATTTTTATAGGCAAAGATAAAATTAAAGAAGAAAATTTTGATAAAAGTAATATTCAATATCAGGGTGTTTTAACCCTTTGGCAAGTAGATAGTTTTGAAGGTGGGGTAGGTAGTAGAAAACAATTCTTATTAAAGGTTGCTAGAGCGTTTGAAAAGCAAAATAACGGTACGCTTATAATGGTTATTAACCAAACGCCTGAAGGGGTTAAAGAAAGCATAAAAAAGGGCGTTTACCCAGATATTATTTCATTTGGCGCAGGCACTTATATAAACGGCTTTTCCAAGTTAAACACTAATAATTATACCTTGGGTGGTTTAATAGGTGATAAAGTTTATGCAACAAGTTGGTGTAGGGGTAATTACACTTTAATTAGCAAGGAAAAGTTAGATGATTTAGCCCTTAAAAACATAGATGAATTAATCGTTTCAAAGGGGAAGTTTAACCAACCTTTAACGGCATTTAGTTTAGAAAATTTAAGTGCAACAAATATAAAAGTTTTTGCGCCATTAGATGCTTACACAAATTATTTATCAAGTAAAAACGGGGTTTTATTAGGCACGCAAAGGGATATTTTTAGGCTTAAAAATAGGGGCGAAAATTTTTATGCTTACCCCTTAAGTAATTATAACGATTTGTATCAATATATTTCAATACTTTCAACCGAAGAAGTTAAAAGGTTTTACGCTGAAAAGTTTATAAACTATTTAGTTAGCGATAGCGTGCAAAATAAGTTAAACCAAATAGGTATGCTATCTTGTTATACTAAGGCTAATTATAGTGAAGAAGTTTTTATAAATATGCAATCGCTAAATAAATTCAAAACAATTTCTGCTTTTACTTTGGAAGAAAATTTGTTAAAAATGCACGATAATTGCTATTCATACTTAAAAGGTGATTTACAAGCCTTAAAAAAAGTAGAAAAAATGTTAATTTAACCTTGAAAAAAATTTAAAAATATAGTAAAATGATATAAGGAGTTATATGGGCTTTAAAGAAGAACTTTTTTCTTTTCCACACGCAAAAATTTTTTTTGATTATCCATTAAAAAAACACTCTTCCTTTGGGGTGGGTGGCAACGCAAAATATTTTGCTAGCGTAAAGAGTTTATACGGCTTAAAAGAACTTTTAGAACTTTGCAAAAGGTATAAAAAGAAGTATAAAATTTTGGGGAACGGCAGTAATATTCTCTTTTCGGATAAAGGTTATTCTGGCATAATAATTTCACTAAAAAGTATAAGTGATATATTTTTTAAGAAAAATGAAGTCAAAGCAATGGCTGGGGCAACGCTACAAAAACTTTTAGAGTTTAACCTATCAAATAATCTTGGGGGGATAGAGTGTTTAACGGGTATCCCTGCAACGGTAGGTGGCGCTGTTGTTATGAACGCCGGTGCTTTTGGAAAAAATATAAGTAATTATATAGTTTCGGTTGAAACGCTAAAAAAGGGACGCATAGTAGTTTATAATAATAAAGAGTGTAAGTTTAAGTATCGCCAAAGTAGATTTAAGAGTAAAAGTGAAGTTATAGTTTCGGCAACCTTTTCTTTCCCAAAACTTAGTGGGGAAATAATTGAAGCGTCAATAAAAAATTATACTTCCTTTAGGCGTGCTATTCAGCCAAACGGCAGAAGTTGTGGCTCGGTTTTCAAAAACCCAAAAGGTTTTTACGCAGGCGAACTTATTGATAAAGCCTTTCTTAAAGGCTTAAGGGTTGGTGGGGCAGTAGTTTCAAACCAACACGCAAACTTTATTATTGCCGAACAAAACGCAACGGCAAGCGATATATATTCGCTAATATGTAAAATTAAAGAAGTTATAAAAAATAAGTTCAATATTCTTTTAGAAGAAGAAGTTGAATACGTAGGGGATTTTTAATGAATTTAACAGCAGATTATCACACCCATACCGTTTTTAGTCACGGCAAGGGGCAAATAATTGATAACGCAATGAAAGCAAAAGAGATAGGGTTAAAAGAAGTTGGCATATCAGACCACGGCTTTTCACACCCTGCTTTTGGGTTAACAAAAAGAAAAACCCCAAAAATGCGTGCTTTGTGTGATAGTGCAACAAATGAAACGGGCATAAAAGTTTTGCTTGGCATAGAATCAAACATTATAGGGACTGACGGTAGTGTTGACTTAAAAGAAAATATGTATGATTATTTTGATATATTTTTAGCAGGCATACACAAGTTTGTTTTATATAAATTTGGAACTATATTTTCTTTAGCCACACCTAACCTTTTGTATTCATTTTTCAAGAGTAAAAACGTGCCTAAAAGTTTGATTAAAGAGAATACTAAAACCTTTATAAACGTAGTAAAAAACAACCCTGTTGATATAATAACCCACCTTAATTTTTGTTGTTTTTGCGACCCTGTTGAAGTTGCTAAAGCATGTGAAGATTATGGCACTTATTTAGAATTAAACGCAAAAAAAGTTCATTTGTTTGATGAACAAATAAATGAGATTTTAGATAAAACAAAGGTTAAATTTATAGTTAATTCTGATGCGCACACACCAGAAAAAGTTGGCAATGTTTCACTTGTGGAAGAAATGATTTCTAGGCTAAATTTTCCGTTAGATAGAATTGATAATATTAATGGAAAATTGCCAAATTTAAGGTTTAAAGCCTATAAGGACAAGTTATGAGTTTTGTAGATACTATTAAAAATGAAATATTATCAAAACCAATAAAAGAACGCCATTGCCGTTTAGCCTTTTTAGCAGGGTTAATCCGTGGCACGGGTTCACTATTTGAAAAGGATGGTGAAATAGGGCTAGAAATTAGAGTTGGTAGCGAACTTTTGGCAAACTTTGTTAGTGATAGTTTAAGAATTTTGTTTAACTATCAAATGCGTGAAGTTGCCGTTGGCGAAGATAAATTAAATAAAAAAGATAAGTTTACGCTTAATATTTTTGGGGATAATTCACTTGAAATTTTAAAGCAATTAGAAATTATAAAAGAAGAAGACGGGGAACTATCCGTTAACTTTAACTTTTATGGCGAACTAACTAAAAAAGAGTGCTGTTTAAGGGCGTTTATCCGTGGTTTATTCCTTGCGATAGGCACTTGCACTATCCCAACCGATAATGAAAAAACTACCACGGGCTATCATTTAGAACTAGATTTTTCACACTATACACCGGCATTAGAAACAAGTTCAGCCCTAGCACAATTTAACGTGCTAACCAAGATTACAAGGCGAAAAGAACACTTTGTTTTATACATTAAAAGTGCCGAAGAAATTAAGGACTTTTTGGCGTTTTTGCCAGCGCCTTTATCAGTGTTAAAAATTACCGATTTAATGATTAATAGGGAAATTTCTAACTATTCAAATAGGCAAAAAAACTGTGATTTAGGCAACGTGAATAAACAAGTTGAAGCCGCACAAAAACAAATTCAAGCAATAGATAAAATTGTTTTAACCATAGGGCTTGAAGCCTTAAAAGAAGATGATAGAAAGGTTTCTTTGGCAAGGAAAGATTACCCTGATTTAACCTTAAACGAACTTGCTAATAAACTTAACATTTCAAAAAGTTGTTTAAACCATAAATTAAGAAAAATTGTTGCGATTGCAAATGAACTTTAAAGGGGACACAAATGGCTAATTTTGTACATTTACATTTACACACCGAATATAGTTTGCTAGACGGCGCAACCCGTATAGACAAACTCTTTTCAAAATGTAAAGAAAAGGGTATGGATACCGTGGCTATTACCGACCACGGCAATATGTATGGAACGCTTTACTTTGCTGAAGAAGCAAAAAAGGCTGGTATTAAATATATTATCGGCTGTGAAATGTACGTTTGTGATGATTATAAAGAAAAAACGGGTAGGCAAGATTATGACCACCTTATTTTGCTTTGCAAAAATAAAAAAGGTTATAAAAACCTAATCAAATTAAATTCAATGGCGTTTGTTGACGGGTTTTATTATAAGCCTAGAATAGACTATAAAACGCTTAAAGAACATGGCGAAGGGCTAATATGCCTATCTGCATGTTTAGCAGGGCGTGTTGCAAAAAGATTAACGCAAAATGATTATGAGGGCGCAAAAGATACTGCCCTTATGCTTAAAGATATTTATAAAGATGATTTTTATTTGGAAATTCAAGACCACGGATTACTTGACCAAAAGAGAATTAATCCACTTTTAATAAAATTATCAAAAGAAATAGACGTTCCACTAGTTGCCACTAACGACGTGCATTATTTAGAGCGTGAAGATGCTGAAATGCAAGACGTTGTTATGTGTATTAGTATGAAAAAGACTTTCAGCGACCCTACAAGGTTAAAAATGGAAAGTGACCAGTCATACCTAAAGTCACCTGAAGAAATGGCAGAATTATTTAACTATTTACCAGAAGCAGTTTCTAACACTTTAGTTATTGCCGAAAAGGTTACTGAAGAAGTTTTTGACTTAAAGAAAAACGGTGAACCTATTAAAGATGAATCACTTATCCCTAAATATTTTCCAGAAGACGGAAGCACTGCAACCGAATATTTAAGGAAGTTAGCAGAAGAAGGTTTGCGCAAGAGATACGAAGTAATTACCCCTGAAATTAGGGAAAGATTTGAATATGAATTTGACGTTATTAGTTCAATGGGCTTTTCAGACTATTATTTGATAGTTTGGGATTTTATTAACTATGCAAAAAGCGTAGGCATACCCGTTGGTGCTGGGCGTGGTTCAGGTGTAGGTAGTATTATAGCATACTCAGTTGGGATAACTGACGTTGAGCCACTTAAATATCAACTTATTTTTGAAAGGTTTTTAAATAGAGAAAGGGTTAGTATGCCCGATTTTGACGTTGATATTTCTGATGCACGCCGTGGCGAAGTTGTTGAATACGTTAGGAATAAGTATGGTTTTGATAGGGTAGCCCAAATTGTCACTTTTGGAACGATGGCTGCAAAGGCTGCTATTAAGGACGTTGGTAGGGTATACGAAGAAGATTATGCCCGCATTAACTTAATAACTAAAACTATGGAAGGTGGCAGAACAATCCGTCAATCATTAGGTTTAGATTTAACTAAGGATAATGAAAACGTTGGTGTGCCTGAACTTATTGAACTTTATAATAATGATGAAAAGTTAAAAAAGATTATAGATATGGCAATCAAAGTTGAAGGGTTGCCAAGGCAAACGGGTATGCACGCAGCAGGCGTTGTTATATGCGAAAAGCCTATTATGGAAAACGTGCCACTTCAAAGAAATGATGAAGATATTACAACTCAATTTGATATGATTGAAGTTGAATCTATCGGTATGTTAAAAATGGACTTCCTTGGCTTAAGAACTTTAACCGACGTTCAACTTGCTTGCACTTACGTAAAGCAAAATCACGGAATTGATATTGATTTCCATAAGATAGGGTATGAAGATGAAGGAACTTACGAATTAATCGGTCAAGGCGAAACGGATGCAGTATTCCAACTTGAAAGTCCTGGTATGAAACGCTTTATGCGTGACTTAAAGCCAACCACTTTTGAAGATATTATTGCAGGTATTTCACTTTATCGCCCAGGTCCTATGGATTCTATACCTGATTATATTAAGAATAAACATAACCCAGAACTTGTCACTTACGACCACCCACTTTTAGAGCCTATTCTAAAGAATAGTTACGGTATATTAGTTTACCAAGAACAAGTTATGCAAATTTGCCAAAGTTTAGGTGGGTTTACTCTAGGGCATGCAGACGTTGTTAGAAAGGCAATGGGTAAAAAGAAAGTTGAAATTATGGAAGCGCAAAAATCAATTTTCGTTTACGGTGGTATTAACGAAAACACAGGTTTACCTGTTGACGGCGCAATTAAGCGAGGCGTTCCAGAAGAAGTTGCTATTAGGGTTTATGATAACATGAAACCTTTTGCTAGGTATGCTTTTAACAAATCACACGCAGCGGCATACGCAGTTTTGGCTTACCAAACGGCATACTTAAAAAGATATTACGAAGTGGAATTTTTCTGTTCAATTCTAAACAACAGAATTGATAAGATTGAAGAACTTTCAAAATACCTATCATACTTAAAGAGCAAAAACATTAAGGTTTTTACCCCAGATATAAATAAAAGCAATGCGGACTTTAAGTGTGAAAACGGTGGCATAAGGTTTGGGCTTGTTGGCCTTAAAAACGTTGGTTTAGGCGTTATTGAACTTGTTCTTAAAGAAAGAGATGAAAAGGGTGAATTTAAGTCTTTTGATGATTTTATTAATCGCACAATTTCACTAGGTATTAACAAGCGTTTAGTTGAAAGTTTAATTCTAGCCGGCGCATTTGATAGTTTTAACGTAAATAGGCGCACTTTAATGGCAATTTACGCCGATTATATGGATAGGGTTTCTAGCGCAAACAAGAAGAAAAACGATATGCAAATCAGTTTATTCGGCACACTTTTAGAAGAAGATGAAGGGCTTAAAATTGATTACCCTAATATGAGTGAATATTCTTCTAAAGAAAAATTAACCCTAGAAAAAACCGTTTTAGGTATCTACCTATCAGGTCACCCATTAAGCGACTTTGCAGAAATATTTAACAAGTATTCATTTAATACAAGCGTTTTAAGTTTCTATGAAGAAGATGAAGACGGCAACCGCACCTACACCGAATTTAAGGAAGGCGAACACGCCACAATGGGTGGTATTATTACCGAATTTAAAAGGCTTGCAACAAAGAGTGGGCAAACAATGGCGTTCGTAAAAATTGAAGATATTTACGGGCAAATTGAAACGATTGTTTTCCCAAAAGTTTACGAAAAGGTTAAAGACTTCTTAAAGGAAGAAGAAATTATTAAATTAACTGGTAAACTTCAACTTAAAGACGGTATCCCACAAATTTTAGCAGAGAATATTGAAAAACTTGAAATTAAAGAAGAACAAATTGCAACCGAAGTTAAAGAGCAAGAGTTTTTGGGCTTAATTATCCCAGATGATAAGACGGATAAACTAAACGATATTTTAGATATTTTAACTAGTTATGATGGTTCAATACCCGTAATAATAGCAATGCAAGGCAAAAAGTATAACGCAAACTGCGCAGTAAGGCGTTGCGAAGGTTTACTTAGCGAATTAAAAACATACTTAAAAGACCAAGATATTGTCTTCTTTAAGAAGAAATAAAATAAAAGTTTTATATTTATATAAAAAGATATAAAATTTTTTAAAAAGTATAGTTAAAAATTTGGCTTTAATTATATAATGTGCTAAAATAATTATACTGAGATATTTTGGGCAAAAAAAGGAGAAAATTATGGATAGGATAGCAGTTTTAACAAGTGGTGGCGACGCACCTGGTATGAATGCCTGCATTAGGGCAGTTGTTAGAACAGCACTTAACAACAAAATGGATATTTATGGTGTTAATAGGGGGTATGCCGGCTTAATTAAAGGTGAAATTACCCGCTTAAATACCCGTTCCGTTTCTGATATGATTCATAAGGGTGGCACTTTTTTGAATACGGCAAGATGCCCTGAATTTAATACTGAAGAAGGTTTATCACAAGCGGCTGATGCGCTTTCTGCATTTGGCATAGAAGGTTTAGTTGTTATCGGTGGTGATGGTACTTTCCGTGGCGCAAAAGATTTATCTGATAAGTTCGGCATTAAAGTTATGGGAATACCTGGCACTATTGATAACGATTTAGCCTATACCGATTACACGGTTGGTTTTGATACTGCAGTTAACACGGTATTATGGGCAATAAACAATCTTCGTGATACCTTCCACTCACACGATAGGGTTGGGCTATTAGAAGTTATGGGCAGAAATTGCGGTGATATAGCGCTTTATGCAGGTGTTGCCGGCGGTGCTGAATATATTCTCGTTCCCGAAATTCCGTACGACCTTGATAAAATAGCATCGTCTATAAAAAAGAGTTATCTTCGTGGTAAAA
>JAZRDW010000077.1:0-2661 GCA_045660505.1 Christensenellaceae bacterium
CGATCCGACTTGGTAGAAAAGGTTTCAATAAATAGTTTCGCCGCCTTGTATGCGTTATTATCTATAATAGGGCAATCAACGGGTAAACCTTTCATAATAAGGCTAATCTTTCCGTCAGTTCTAGCCGTGCAAGTAATAGTATCAAAAATATTAACTGATGCTACTAGCGAATTAATATCGTGATAACCATCTTTTAAGCCTAATATATCTAGGGTTAAATTTAACTTTGCTGGTATTTTAACAGTAACTTTTTTCTTTTGCATAATTCTTCCTTATTTTTGCCTATAAACAACTATCCTTTCGTTTCCGTTTAACGGGAATTGTAGTTCCTTATTTGTTTCAATTAATGCCGTTGGGCAAATATTAAGTTTTTTTGCTAACGACCACAACTCTTCCCCACTAGTAGGGATATATACGCTTATCGCCGAAGTTGGCATCTCTTTATCCCCAACTATTTTAACACTATCTATCACCCTAATTTGGTTCTTTTCTTCAGGGTAAAAGGTAAAATATAAGTCGCAATCAACTTCTATCTCTTCTTTAGATATAATGCGTGCCTTGCATTTTTTTACCCTTGCAATTTGGCTTATATCTAAATTATTATCAAACTCTAAATCAACTTCTCTCTCAAATGGCGTTTCAATGCGGGAAGTAAACACTTTGCCTTGATTATCTTTTAATATTAAAGTTAGTGTAATTGCACCACTAATTTTTGCGCCTTCACTTTCTTTTTCAATTTTTAACACTTCGCATTGTTCGTTAAAAGTGGATAAAAGCATACAATCTTGCGCATTTTCTTCTAAGCCCACCCTGTTAACGATATTTAGCGAACAATATTTCATTTCTTTCACAACCGAATAATCAATATTTGAGTGTGAAAGTTCAATTTCTTTTTGAGTAGAGAATATATCTTGCGCAAGTAAAATGTTTTCAAAGTAAAAGGCTTCGCCTTGGAATACAAGGTTTACGCTAACACGCATAGTGCTTTGGTTCTTTTCAGTATCAACCGTTATATCAACCTTAAACGCCCGCTCTTTAACGCGCGCTATAGACTGCATTGACGGCATACATTCTTCGCACTCAATTTCTACCCTAAAAGGTAAGGTAAAACTTTCTTTAATTATATCATTATTATCGTTTTTTTGCAACATTATTGCTTTAAATAAAACTTCGCCGTCAACAATAATACACCCCACCCCACATTGAACAGCCGTAATTAAAGCGTCTGCACGGTGGTTTAATACTTCTAAAACAGGGTAGTTTAAAATAAATTCTTCTTCAAGTGGATAGGTGGTTTTTCTAATTCCACTAGTTTTTAAAAAACTAAATTCCCTTTCATCAACAACTAAATTTTCTCCCCCGACAAGTGCGTTTGCTTGAGTAAAAGAATTAACTTCTGCCTTAACTGAAACATACCCTTCTACTGATAAAAAAGCCCCCGTTAAATCAAAACTGCACTTTTCCACAATTCCATCAATAATAAGTTTATCGTTTTCTAAAATGCAATCGTCTTTAATATTGCCTTTAAATTCAACGGCGCACTCACATTTTTTTAATTTGTTTTCAATATCGGTAAAACTAATATAAAAGTTGGCTTTGCCACCATAGTTAATTTGCCCGTTTTCACACTTGTATTCACTAATAAACGCCCATGATGAAACGTTTAACACGGATAAAATATTTTGCGCATCAACTTCAGTTTTACAATCAATTTTAATTTGGTCAAAAAAGTTCTTTCTTTTAAGCGAACAAGAAAGTTTTTCATAAATCGGTTCAAATTCCATTTCAATCTCCTTATCACTATCCATTTAATAACAATATATTGAAAGGGAATATTTTTTATGACAAAAAAATGCACGCTTTTTTTAAGCGTGCAAATTATCTTTATATTGAACTTTCTTTTAAATATACCCTTCCGCATAAAAATTCTGAATATGAGTAAGAAGTTTTGTGAGTAAAGGTTTTATCAAAAGGTAAAACGGTAAATAAGGCAGGATAAACGCCGTTTAGTTTACCCTTAAACTTAACCAGTTTGTTTCTGCCCAAGTTTAAAGTCACTTCAACTGACTTTTCAGCCATATTCTTTATATATTGTTTAACCTGACCTAAGGTAAGTGAACTTTTAATCATACCTTAGTTATTGCCGTTAAATTTGTTTTTATACCCTTTTAGAAAAATTAGAAATTAAAATTCGTCGTCGTCTTCTTCAGTTTCTTCGTCTTCTTCTAAATCGTAATCTTCAAAGTCGGCTTCGTTAACTTCAGGAATATCGTCTTCAATATCTGGTTCAGAAACGATTTCTTCTTCCTCTTCTTCATCATCAAATTCGCCTTCTTCTTCGGCTAATTTGTTAAGAGAAAGCATTTCTTCACTTTCTTCTTCATCATCATCGTCAGCATCAAGATATTCCTTCCAAGTTTCATCATCAGGGTCTTCCCTGCTATCTTGGTAATCTTTTTCTTCTGCACAACGACTGCACATTGTTTCGCCTGGTTTTAAGCGATTGTGGTGACAAATAGGGCAAATTTCCCAAGTTTCCACTTCATCATCAATATCGTCAATAGCAAAAATTAGTTGTGGGCCTTTTTTTAATTCGGCTTTACATACATCACAATATTCTTCTTCTTCCTTCATGTAATTTAAATCACATCTAGGGCATTT
>JAZRDW010000078.1:0-3048 GCA_045660505.1 Christensenellaceae bacterium
CAAAACTATAACGGTTAAAATTCGTATAGGTCAAGTTAAGGGTGATGATATTGCCACCGATTATGCAATGATGGCTGAAAATGCAGGGGCATCACTAATTACTATTCACGGCAGGGTTAGGGAAGACTATTATTCTGGCGAACCAAACTTTAACGCAATAGAAAAGGCAAAAAACTCAGTTAAAATACCCGTTATTGCAAACGGTGGAATTTTTACCCAAGAAGATGCAATTAATATGTTTAACAGAACGGGTGCTGATGGTGTTATGGTTGCCCGTGGGGCGTTAGCAAACCCTTTCTTAATTGCAAAACTAACTAACACTAAAACTGATAAAAACCTAAAAGAATATATATTATCTCACATTGAATTGATGAAAGAAATTTACTCTGATAGAAGGGTGGCGTTAGAGTTTAGAAAATTCCCTACCTACTACTTTAAGGGCAAAATAGGTTTTAAGGAACTTAAATTAAAACTTCAAACGGCTGAAAGCACTAGTCAATTAGTTCAATTAATAAGCGAAAACCTTTAACAAATTAACCCCAAAAGCAATAATATGATATATAGGCTTTGGGGGTATTATGGATATTTGTTTTGTTACTTGTGATTTATTAAATTCAGTTTGGCAAGATAAACTTGGTGAAATAGGTAAGCCTAACCTTTTAGTGTTTGGGTTTAACGGCTTGGGGCTAGTTAGTTATAAAAAAGAACTAAACGGCGAAACCGAATATTTTCAAGACGTGGCAAAATTATCTAAACAAATTCAATCGGTAGTAATTTGTGGGTGTGATACCGATACTTACGGGGTGTTTAGGCACTCTGCCGTGGTTGCCGATAAGGGTAAGATTTTAGGGGTGACCGATATGGCACACTCTATTGACGATAGTGAATTTGTTGCAGGTGGTAATTTTAGGGTTTACGATACTAGCGCAGGTAAAATAGGCGTTATAATTTTAGAAGATTTATTCTTCCCAGAGTGCGCAAGGGTTTTAGCCTTGTGTGATGCGGATTTTATAGTTTGCCTATTCAAAAAACTTGAAAATACTATGCCACAAATAATGTTAAGGGCAGGCGCTTTTTCTAACGGGGTGGCAATGTCGCTTTGCGCTAAAGATTACGCTTGCGTTTCAGACGTGCGTGGCAATATAGTAGTTGCCGGCAGTAGTGAAATGGTTAAAGCGAATATTAAAATTGAAAAAGATTATCATTTAATAAGTTCACGCCGTCGTGGGCTATATAGAGAGTTTAATTCAGGGTATTAAATTTATAAACGAAAGGAGAAAATAAAATGGCGTCTAATATTGTTTTAGTTGAACCGGAAATTCCACAAAACGCAGGGAATATTGCTAGAACTTGCGCAGTTACGGGGTGCAGTTTGCATATGGTAAGACCCCTTGGTTTTGAAGTTTCGGACAAGTATCTAAAAAGAGCAGGGCTTGATTACTGGAATTTAGTGGATATACATTATTACGATAGTATTGAAGAAGTTTTAGAAAAGTTTTATAACGGCAAAAACTTTTTCTTTTTTTCAACAAAAGCAAAGCAAATTCACTCTGATGCAAAATATAAAGACGGGGATTTTTTAGTGTTCGGCAAAGAAACTAAAGGGTTACCTGAACCACTTTTAGAAAAGCACTATAACGAGTGCGTTAGAATACCTATGATGGGTGAAACCCGTTCACTTAACCTATCAAATTCCGTTTGCGTTGGGGTTTACGAAGGATTGCGCCAACTAGGTTTCCCTAATTTTAAAACTGAAGGGGAAATACCAAAAAGGTAGTGTTAAACTTAATTTTTTTTGAATATTAAACAGTTAAAGACGTTAAAAATTTTTCTTTGGCTGTTTATTTTTTTGCTTTCGGTGGGGGTAAAATGCTTGACAACCTTTAATTTTTTTAGTTAGAATTAAATTAGTTAAATATGCAATTAATCTAAAGAAATACTTTTAGGATGGTTTATAAATGGATTTAGTTTGGAATATTTTCTTTATGTTCGGTGGTGTAGTTGCAATGCTTATGGGTATGAAAACCTTAGGCGCTACCTTAGAGCAACTTGCCGGAACAGGTATGAAAAAACTTCTTGGTAAAGTTACCACAAACCGTTTTGCAGGTGTTGGCGTTGGTCTTGCAGTAACAACTATAATTCAAAGTTCAACTGCAACTACCGTCATGCTTGTCGGTTTTGTTAATATCGGGTTAATGACCTTATCTCAAGCAGCAAACGTTATTATGGGTGCAAATATCGGCACAACGGTTACTGCACATATCGTTTCACTATCAGGCGTTGGCGCAATTGATATAGGCGCAATTGCCGCTATGATAGGTTGCGTAGGTATATTTATATCAATGCTTGTTAAAGATGAAAAGGCACAACAAGTAGGTAATCTTTTAGCAGGTTTAGGTTTAATCTTCGTAGGTTTAGAATTTATATCTATTTACGCTAAAAAGATAATGTTTATTAGTAATGGCGTGCCTTACCCTTGGGTGCAAACAATTTTCCAAGGCGACCACTTTCCACTATTACTAATTTTAATAGGTATAGTTTTAACTGCCTTAGTGCATAGTTCTTCAACAATAACTTCTTTAATGGTTGTTTTAGCGTCAATTAAGGTATTAACTTTTGAAAACGCGCTTTTCTTAGCATTAGGTTCAAATATAGGTACTTGTATCACTTCAATTATGAGTTCAATAGGCACAAACGTAAATGCAAGAAGAACTGCTCTTATCCACTTATTGTTTAACACTTTCGGTTGCTTAATATTTATTGCGCCTATTTGGATTTGGAAAGTGGAAGTTACTGCTTTGTTTGCAAGTATGTCAAGCGACGTTGGTCAACAAATAGCAATATTCCACACCTTGTTTAACGTTGTAACAACACTTATTTTATTGCCTTTTGCAACTTTAATGGTTAAACTTGTATGTTTAATCGTTCCAGAAAAAGAAGATGATAAGGCTGTTAATGAAAATTATAAATTCCAGTTTATTGACGATAGGCTTTTATCAACCCCACCTGTTGCAGCAGGTAATACCAAGAAAGAAATTATTAGAATGT
>JAZRDW010000079.1:0-2531 GCA_045660505.1 Christensenellaceae bacterium
AAGTGGGTATTCTTCTAAATCGGTAATTGCCTTAAGTGCGTTTTCTTTAGATAAACCACTCTTAAAAATTTCCTTTCCGCTTTCAATATCGGTTATGTGTGCACCTTGAAAGGAAACTAAAACCCCCTTTAACCCTTGTTCTACACAAATTCTTTGTATTGAAGAAGTTTCCCTACCAGAGCAAACGGTAAAAATACCCCCTTTATCCACAAAACGCTTAATAGCATCTTTTGTTTGAGAGTTAATATCGTTTTTAGGCGCTAAGCCTAAAGTTCCGTCATAATCACTTATAAATAGTTTATATTTCATCTTAGTCCTTCTTTGGTAAGTGTTTCAATAATATTTTTTGCTTTTTGTTTGCCTATGCCTATAACATTAGTTAGTTCTTCTTCGGTTGCGCTAATAATTCCACTTAGGTCCTTAAACTTTTCAAGCAAAGCCTTTTTGTTTTCCTTGCCAAGCCCTTTAACGCTATCTAAAACAGAAGTTAACGCCCTTTTGCCACGCAAAGTTCTATGGTAAGTAATGGCAAACCTATGCGCTTCATCACGAATTCTTTGTAGCATTTTTAAGCAGTAATCACGCTTTTCTAAAATGATAGGTTCATTTGAATAAAGGGTATAAACTTCTTCGTTCTTTTCGGCAAGTGCAATTAAGTCTATATCGGTTATATTAAACCTATCAAAAACTTCTTTTACGCTAGAGAGTTGCCCCTTGCCACCATCAATAATAATTAAATCAGGTTTAGGGAACTTTTCGCTATCGGTTTTTAGCCTTTCCAAACGGCGTGCCATCATTTCTTGGTGTGACTTAAAGTCATCAGCCCCTTCAACAGTTTTAATCTTAAATCTGCGATAACTATCAAAACTAGGCTGACCGTCAATAAACACAACCATACTGCCAACCTTATCTACCCCACTAATGTTTGAAATATCATAGCATTCCATACGCTTTGGATAGAAAGAAAGGTTTAACTTTTCTTTTAACGTTTTGCAAGCAGTAATAGTCATATCTGTTTTATGTTTAATTTTATCAACTGCAGTTTCTAGGTGTTCTTTGGCGTTAATTTCAGCCATATCGGCAAGTTGTTTTCTTACCCCTTGCTTAACCGTTAAAATAGAAACGGTCTTATTAAACGTCTTTTTAATATATTCGGTTAAAAGGTCAATTTCGGCTATTTCCCCACTAGAAATAATTTCTTCAGGGAAGTCCACCCCGTTGTTATAATATCTTAAAATAAATTCGTTTAATGCGTCGCCATCCGTTAAAGAACCACTTTCAAAAGCAAAGTTTTTACCCCCAAGCATTCTGCCGTTACCCACTATAAGCATATTTATGGTTGAATATATTCCGTTTGAAGTATATGCCAAAATATCTGCGTTTAACGGCTTAGATAGTGAAGTTATACGCTTTAGTTTAATTTTATCTAATGCCAAAAGTTTTTCTTTATACTTTAAGGCAAGTTCAAACTCTTCCCTTTGGCTTGCAGAAAACATTTTTTCTTTTAAAAGGTTTTCCGTTTCGTTAACTTCCCCACTTAAAAACTTAATAGCACCATCAACTTGTTTTTGATATTCACTTTGGCTAATATAAAGTGCGCAAGGTGCTTTGCACTTATTTATGTGGTAATTTAAACAAGGCTTAATAGGTTTTGAAAGGCTAAGTTTTTTATCGCAAGGGCGAATACAAAAGGCTAGATTTATAATTTCCAAAACGTCCTTAACGGAAACGCCACCCATAAACGGCCCAAAATATTTGCAACCGTCCTTTTTAATCTTTCTAGTAATGGTAAAGGTTGGGTAATTTTCTTTTAAGTTTACCTTAATATACGGGTAAGTTTTATCATCTTTAAGTAAAATATTATATCTAGGCTTGTGTTTTTTAATAAGGTTATTTTCTAAAGATAAAGCATCAATTTCACTAGGCGCAATAATATAGTAAAAATCGGCAATATTCCTAACCATTGCCATAACTTTATCAGTTTTTGCCCCGTTAAAAAAATACTGGCGCACACGATTTTTAAGGTTTTTAGCCTTACCCACGTAAATAACCTGATTATCGCTATTAAGCATAACGTAAACGCCAGGGTTAGATGGTAAATATTTAAGTTTATCTTTTAAAAAATCACTCATTAGTATATTATAACCCATTTTTTAATTTTTTTCAAGCAGTTAATAGCCCAAAAATTCCACGCCTTTTAAAAGAACGTCGTTAAGAACTTCGTTCCGTAGCGAATAAAATATAACTTTACCCTGTCTTTTAGTTGTCACGGCGTTAAGATTTTTTAATAGCCTTAGTTGGTGGGAAACGGTTGTTTGATTTAAGCATAAAAGGGTGGCTATATCACTAACACACATTTCACTAATCGCTAAAGCAGATATAACTTTAAGCCTAGTATAATCGGAAAAAATGGAAAAAAAGCAAACTAATTCATCTAAAATTTCCCCGTCAGGCACGTAGTCTTTTACCATTGTTTGTAATCTTCTATCTAACAAAACTTCTTTCATAAAAATTCCCCCTTTCAATATAAT
>JAZRDW010000080.1:0-4182 GCA_045660505.1 Christensenellaceae bacterium
AATAAAAGCATTTTTTGTATGCTGTGGTATTTCATCTATAGGGGTAAAGGATTTACCTAAAGTTTCTTCTCTAATCAAACAATCGTCTTTAGAGTAAAAACTAATGCTTTTATCTGCGTTGATTAGTTTTTTTGTGTTTAAATTATAGTCTTTAATAGTAATAAAAACATAAGTAGTAAACCCTAGAATTGCTATTAAAATTATTCCTAAAATCAAAAAAATAAATCTAAGTTTTTTATTCATTAATTTTAGTATGGAAAAGTTTAAAGTTATTATGCTTAAATTGTATTATATAAATTGACTTTTTAATTAATATATAGTATATTAATTAGTATGGATAATTGTATGAAGAAGTATTTTATTATAACTTATGGATGCCAAATGAATATTCATGAATCTGAAAAGATTGCAGGGATATTAACTTCAATGGGCTACACTTTAGCCGATAGCGAAAAAACTGCCGATATTGTAGTTTTTAATACTTGTTGCATTCGTGAAAATGCTGAAGATAGGGCTGAAGGGAATATAGGTGCGCTTAAAAAACTTAAAAAGCAAAATAAAAATCTTATTATTGCCGTAGGTGGTTGTATGACGCAACAACCTAACTTTGCGCCTAATTTATTAAAAAAGTTCCCTTTTATTGATATTATTTTTGGCACGCATAATTTGGAAAAATTTAAAGACATTTTGCTTAAAAAACTTTCACAAAAGAAGTCTTTAATTGCTGTAGAACAAAAAGAAGGGGAAATTATTGAAAATACCCCTAAAACAAGAACTAGTTTCCCTAACGCTTGGGTTAACATTACATATGGTTGCAATAATTTTTGCACCTATTGTATAGTTCCTTACGTTCGTGGTAGGGAAAGAAGCAGAAAGCCTGAAAATATTATTAAAGAGTGCAAAGAACTTGTTGAAAGTGGTTATAAGGAAATAACACTTTTAGGGCAAAACGTTAACTCTTATGGCAATGATTTAGAAGGGGTTACTTTTGCTAGTCTAATTGATGAGATTTCTAAAATTGACGGTGAATTTAGACTTAGGTTTATGACTAATCACCCAAAAGACCTTAATGAAGAACTTGTTAGGGCGATTGCAAATAGTTCAAAAACTTGCAAAACCGTGCATTTACCTGTTCAAGCAGGGTCAAATAGAATACTTAAGTTAATGAATAGAAGATATACTAGGGAAGATTATTTTAATAAGGTTGAATTACTCCGTAAATATATTCCTGACGTTGCTATTACAACTGATATTATGGTTGGTTTCCCAACGGAAACTGAAGAAGACTTTTTAGATACTATTGATTTAGTTGAAAGGGTTAAATATTCAGGTGCGTTTACTTTTATATATTCAAAAAGGGAAGGTACGCCTGCTGCTAGAATGGACGGCCAAGTTGATGAAAAAATAGCAACTGAGCGAATAATGAGATTAATTGATTTGCAAAATTCAATTAATAGAAGTCAGTCTGAATTGTATTTAGATAAGGTTATCCGAATTCTTTGCGAAGGCTTTGATGATAAAAAACAAATGTATTTAGGCCGTGATACCTATGGGAGAATGGCTTATTTTAAGAGTGAAAATGATATAATAGGTCAGTTTGTTGACGTTAAAATTTTAAAAACGGGTGGTATTTCTCTTTTAGGGGAAATAGTTAAATAAGGGGTAGAAAATGGAACTTTCACCAATGATGAAACACTATTTACAAATTAAAGAAAATTATAAAGATTGCATAGTCTTTTATAGATTAGGCGATTTTTATGAAATGTTCTTTGATGATGCAATTAAAGCGTCTAAATTATTAGATTTAACATTAACGGGGCGTGATTGTGGTTTAGATGAGCGTGCACCTATGTGTGGCATACCTTTTCACGCAGCAGAAACTTATATTGCTAAACTAGTTTCTTTTGGCGAAAAGGTTGCTATTTGCGAACAACTTTCTCAACCAACTAAAAATGAAATTGTTAAGCGTGACGTTGTTAAGATTGTTACTGCAGGGACTATTACAAATAACGAACTTATTGATGATAAAACTAATAACTTTTTATCTTCCGTTTATTTAGACGGGGATAAGTTAGCATTTGCTTGGGTTGATATTACAACCGGTGAGTTTTTTGTTAAAAATTTTAGTGGCGAAAATAAATTAGAGCATTTTGTTGATGCTATTTGTAAGGTTGCACCTGTTGAAATTATTGCAAATAGATTTGCTTGTGAATTTTTTAATCAATCACCATTAGTTGAAAGGAATATTTTACCTAAATTTTCTTCCTTTACAGAAAGTGAATTTAACGCCATTAACGCAAGAAGAGTTTTGGAAGAACAACTTCACACAATTTCTTTGCAACCTTTTGGAATTGAAAATGATGATGATTGCATTTGTGCAAGTGGTGCGTTAGTTTCATACTTAAAACAAACACAAAAACACGCATTAATTAACATTAACACTATAAAGAAGGAAAACGCAAATGACTTTTTGATGCTTGATAATTGCGCAATAAGAAATTTAGAACTTATTAGAACTTTGCGTGACCAAAAGCGTTACGGTTCACTACTTTGGCTTTTAGATAAAACTAAAACTAGCATGGGTGCTAGAAAATTACAAAACTGGATATTATCACCATTAAAAAGCAAAGAGAAAATTGGCTATCGTTTGCAAGCAGTTGAATGTTTTTATAACAATACCTTAATTAGGGAAAGCATTAGTGAATTGCTTTCTTCTGTTCGTGATATCGGTAGAATTACGGGTAAAATTTCTAATGGTAATTTAATGCCAAAAGATTGCGTTGCTTTAAGAAATTCTTTGGAAATATTACCCAATATTAAATTTCAATTGTTAGGTTTAGAACCTAAATTTATAAACGATATTTTTAATTCAATAGCAGACTTTAGCGACACTACAAAACTATTATTTTCTGCTATTGAAGATGAACCACCTTCAAATCTTAAAGATGGTGGATACATTAAAGAAGGTTATAACCTTGAATTAGACCAGTTGCGTTCATTAAGCAAAAATAGTAAGAGTTGTATTGCTGAGATTGAAAACCGTGAGCGTGAAAAAACGGGTATTAGAAACCTTAGAATAGGTTATAATAGGGTATTTGGTTACTTTATTGAAGTGACAAATTCATTTAAGGATAAAATACCATACGAATATCAAAGAAGACAAACTTTAACTAATGCAGAACGCTTTGTTACTGAAGAATTAAAAGAGTTAGAATCTAAAATTTTATCTAGTGAAGAGCGTTCACTTCAATTAGAAAGCAACTTATATATTGAAATTAAAAATTACTTAGGTGAACAAATTTCAATATTAAAAGATGCTTCTGATGCTATTGCTAATTTAGACGTTTTATTATCTTTAGCAAAGGTTGCTAAGGAAAATTCATACTCAAAACCTATTATTTTAGATGAAGATGGCAAACTTAACTTGGTTGAAAGTCGCCACCCTGTAGTTGAAGCAATTTCTAAACAACATTTTATTCCAAACGATTGCTTGCTTGATAGTGATGAAAATAGAATGATGATTTTAACAGGCCCTAATATGGCTGGTAAAAGCACTTATATGCGCCAGGTTGCACTTATTTCTTTAATGGCGCAAATAGGTAGTTTTGTTCCTGCAAAGCGTGCCGAATTACCTATCGTTGATAAAATTTTCACAAGAATAGGGGCTAGCGATAGTTTGATTTCAGACCAAAGTACGTTTATGGTTGAAATGACTGAAGTTGCTAATATAATTCACAATGCAACAAAAAATAGTTTGATTATTTTTGATGAAATAGGCCGTGGAACAAGTACTTTTGACGGACTTAGTATTGCTTGGGCTGTAGTTGAATATGTAACTTCTAAAATTAAGGCAAAAACCCTTTTTGCTACACATTACCATGAGTTAACTGAACTAGAAGGTAAACTTGTTGGTGTTAAAAATTATAAGATTTTAGTTAAGGAAATGAATGGAACTATTATTTTCTTAAGAAAAATTATGCGTGGTGGCGCAAACAAGAGTTTTGGTATTGAAGTTGCTAACCTTGCCGGTGTTGGTAAAGAGATTACCGAAAGGGCAAAGGAAATTTTGAAAGGCTTAGAGAAGAAAGATATGCAAAATAACCTTTCAAAATTTGATGATTATGAAGAAAATGGTTCGTTTAATAATAGTGAGATTGAAAGAGTTATTTTAGATTTAGACTT
>JAZRDW010000081.1:0-6229 GCA_045660505.1 Christensenellaceae bacterium
TTTTCTTTTGATATATTTTGTCTTCTTTTGTCTTTTTTTGTCAAATTATATATTTTTTTGTCGTTTTTATTGATTTTACAGCATTTATCTCTATATATGTTTTTGGTAAAAAAATAATAAAATCAAAAAACACGGCTATATTGCCGTGCTTTTTAAATTTTTTTCTTGTTATTCTTCTTCATAATAATAAGAATAATCTATCCCCTTCATAAATATTTCTCTGTCATTTATTTTATCGGTTAAAGCCCTTTCTATTAGTGCAAGAATTTCGCTATAATCAACTACGCTTTTTTTCATTGCATTTAAATAACTGGTTTTATCAATTTTACTCCAGTCGACGCATTTTTTTAAATTTTTCTTCATAATTTGGTCTAGCCAAATTCGTGTAGAACGCCCATTGCCTTCCATAAAAGGGTGTGCTGCGTTCATTTCTACGTATTTTTTAACTATCCCTTCAACGCTTGTTTCTTCCATTTTCTCAATAGCAGATAATGTTTGTTCTAAATATCCTACACTTGCAAAAGTAAATCCACCTTTTGAAATATTTAATTTTCTTAGTTGCCCTGCAAATTCATATATTCCACCAAATAAATAAGAGTGTATTTGCTTTAGCCCTTTTATTGTTCCTATTTCAATATCGTCAATAATTCCGCTTTCAAAAAGCTCGTAAGCTTTTGCTTTGCTTTGCTCATCAATAGAAGTATTTTTTGTTTTAACCCAATTAAAAAATGCCATTGATTTTTTGCTAGGTAGAATATTTATAAGTAAATTTAACCCACTATCATTAATAACGTCAGTTAAATATTTTTTTCCATCCTTAGCGGTTAATTTCAGTTGTCTACAAATTGATGACAACTGAATATTCCTTTTCTTTAAATTGTTCCAATATTTCCTTGAAGACTTACTATCCGTTAATGCGTTAATAATATCAACGGCGCACAACCACCATTTTGCGGTTTCTTCATCCCATACCGAACGAACAGGTTTATTATCAAAAAATCTAATGGAAGTTTTAATCATTTTTTCCCTTAACAAAAATTTATTTTATTCATCATAACACAATAAAATTGTTTTATCAAGATATTTTTATTTAATTCAATTGATTTTACAGCATTTTTCTACTATACTATGTATGTTATGAGTAATGAAGTTGTAAAAAATAAAAAACCCGTTTGGGTTAAAATTGTTATTATTATCCTTTCAGTTATTTTAGGGCTAAGCGCATTGCTTGTTGGCGCAATCGCTTATTTTAGGCTTTCAGTTAAAGATTATTATGATTATTCTGAAAAGGCTTTTGAAATCCCCGGCTTAAATAAGGGGTTTGTTCCACAAGGTTTTTGCTACGACCAAAATAACGAGTGGTTTTTAACAACGGGCTATATGCAAAACGGAAGCGCCAGCCCTATTTACATTATAGATAACGCATCAAAATCTACTATTAAAACGCTATATCTAAACGACGCTAACGGTAATTCATACTCAGGGCATTGTGGGGGCATTGCTTTTTTTAATGATTACGTTTATATAACTAACGGAACGGAAAGGTGCTTATACGTTTTTGATTATAAACAAATTAAAAACGCAAAAAATAACGCTAAAATTAATGCGCTAGGCACTTTTTCAACAAAATATAGTGATAGTGATTATCTTGCGCCATCTTGCGTGGAAGTTTACGGAAACAAACTTATCGTTGGGGAATTTTATCGCAAAAATTCTTACCCAACACTTTCTTCGCACCACATAGAAACGCCAAGTGAAGACAAAAACACAGCCTTAGCATTAGAATACACCTTGTATTCAAGTGGATATTTTACAAGCACCTTTGGGCTTAACCCTACCCCACAAAAAGCATATTCTTTGCCAAGCCAAGTTCAAGGCTTAACCTTTTATAAAGGCAATATCTTTTTATCAACTTCTTGGGGGCTAGCATTTTCTAAAATATTAGTTTATGATAATTCAGCGTGCAAAACTTCTACAATAAAAATGTTTGGCACTACCTTGCCACTAACCTATTTAGATAGTTATTCACTAATAAACACAATTACTGCCCCACCTATGAGTGAAGAAATTGTTATTTTAGATAATAACCTTTTAATTATGAACGAATCAGCATCAAATAAATATATTTTTGGCAAGTTTACAGGTGGAAAATATTGTTATTCAACACCATTAAGTAAATATGGATTTTACGACTAAGTTTTTTAATACATTATATATAATAAAATATTCAAATAAAGGCAGTTTTCTAAACAAGAAAATTGCTTTTTTTAATTTAAATAAAAAAATTTTTAAAAAATGGTTAAAAACGCTTTACTTCTTTAGCGTAATAAAGTATAATACAAATACTTAGTGCTTTATCAAGTTAAAGTGCTAAACTGAATTTTATATTTTTTTATAGGAGAAGTTAAAATGAAAAAACTTATCACAATTTTATTAGCACTTGTTTTATCAGTTGCTTGCCTATTCTCTTTCGGTTGTGCTGAAAATCAAAAGACCGTTGGCGATAGTGGCAAAATTATAGTCGGCATTACCGATTATGCACCTATGGATTACTTAGAAGACGGCAAATGGGTTGGCTTTGATGCTGAACTTGCTGAAAAAGTTTTGACAAACCTTGGCTACACCGTTGAATTTAAGGAAATTGACTGGGATACAAAAATCGTTACCTTAAACGCAGGCACTATTGACTGTATTTGGAATGGTATGACCGTTACTGATGAACTTTTAAATAACCTTCTATTAACCAACCCTTATTTAAAGAATGCACAAGTTGCTGTAGTTAAGATTGAAAATCTTTCTAACTATTCTTCAAAAACTGATTTAGTTGGTAAAAAAGTTGCTGTTGAAAGCGGTTCTGCTGCCGAAGCGCTAGTTTCTAACATTTCTGGCGTTAGCAAAATTAATAAAGCATCAAACCAAAACGCCGCTATTTTAGACGTTTACGGAAATCAATCTGACGTTGCTATCGTTGACAACCTTCTTGCTAGAGAAGTTTGTTTAAGTTCTGATTATATTGGTAAACTTGCTTACGTTGATATCGGTTTCTCTGCTGAAAACTCTGAAGAATTTGCAGCTGCATTTAGAAAGTCTGATTCAAAACTATTCTATAAGGTTAACAAAGAATTAGATAAACTTAAAAAAGATGGAACTGTTTTAGCACTTGCACTTAAATATGGTATTGCTGATTCTGTGATTTAATATGCTAGACGTGACTTTAACCCTATTACAAGGGTTTGGACAAACTTGTTTAATATTTATATTAACTTTGGTTTTATCTCTTCCGCTAGGGCTACTCATAGCCTTTGGCGGAATGAGTTCTTTTAAACCACTCGCTTGGGTAGTTAAAACTTTTGTTTGGATAATCCGTGGCACACCACTTATGCTTCAAGCAATGATAGTTTACTATGCGCCAGGTCTTCTTTTCGGCTGGTCTGGTTTAGAGTGCTTAACTGCTACGATAGTTGCTTTCGTTATTAACTACGCTTGTTATTTTTCTGAAATTTTCCGTGGTGGTATTGAAAGTATTTCAAAAGGGCAATATGAAGCAGGCGAAGTTTTGGGAATGACTAAAACGCAAATCTTCTTTAAGGTTATTCTTTTACAAGTTATTAAGCGTATTCTTGCCCCTATGAGTAATGAAGTTATTACCTTAGTTAAAGATACTTCACTTGCAAGAATTATCTTCGTTGAAGAAATTTTGTTTATGGCGTTTAACCGTTACGTTTCAAAAGGTATTATTTGGCCATTATTCTATTCTGGCGCGTTCTACCTATTGTTCGTTGGTATTTTAACCTTATTATTTGGTTATTTAGAAAAGAAATTAGATTATTTTAAGGCGTAAATTATGGCATATCTTGAAATTGAAAATTTTAATAAATCTTTTGGGAACGTTTCTGTTCTTAAAGGTATTAATTTAGAACTTAATCAAGGTGAAGTTGTTTCTATAATCGGTTCTTCTGGTTCTGGTAAAACAACCCTTTTAAGATGCATTAATTTTTTGGAAACACCTAACGAAGGTAAAATGGTGCTTGACGGCGAACTTCTATTTGATAGTTCTATTAGTAAAAAGGATAGCGAAAACGTGTTGCGTGAAAAACGCTTAAACTTTGGGCTTGTGTTTCAATCATTTAACCTTTTCCCACAATACAACGTGTTCCAAAATATTACCTTAGCGCCTATGCTTTTGTTAAAGGATAAGGTTAAGGAATATAAAAAACAATTAAAAGCGTCAAAAGAACGCCTTTCTTTTAGAGAGTTTAGAGAAAAGGTTAATGCTTTTAAAGAACAAGAAAAACTTGCTATTGAACAAGAAGCATATTCTTTAATTAAGAAAATTGATTTAACTGAAAAAATTAATTCTTACCCTTGTGAACTATCTGGTGGTCAATGCCAAAGGGTGGCTATTGCTAGGGCGCTTGCCTTAAAACCAAAAGTTTTATGCTTTGATGAACCTACTTCTGCTTTAGACCCTGAACTTACGGGTGAAGTTTTGAAAGTTATCCGTTCATTAAAAGAAGAAAACCGCACTATGATTATCGTTACCCACGAAATGGGCTTTGCTAAAAACGTTTCAGATAAAATTGTGTTTATGGCTGACGGGGTTGTTGAAGAACAGGGCGCGCCTGCACAAATTATAGAAAACCCTGTTTCTGAAAAATTAAAAACCTTCTTACACGGAATTGCTAATAAGGATGGTGAATAAAAATGTCTAACGATATTAAAAATGATTACGCCCTTCTTTATGAAGTTATTTTATCACTAAAAACAAAAGAAGATTGTGACGCTTTTTTTAAGGACCTTTGCACTTTTAAAGAACTTGATTCTATGGCTCAAAGGGTAAAAGTAGCATCTTTACTTAAAAATGGCGAAACTTACGAACAAATCATTGCTAAAACAGATATTTCATCTGCAACCTTGTCAAGAATTTCACGCTGTTTTAAGTATGGCGACGGTTATAAAAAATTTATTTGATAAATACTTTATTTGTTAACAAAAAAACACCAGAAAAACTGGTGTTTTTTAATTTATTTTAATTATATTTTTATTTTGCTTTTTAGCATACCTAATTGTGTTTGCCGTTCCGCCAAAATCCCTTTTTATATATGCTAAAACAAGGCTACTATTATCAACCATAAATTGATTGCGCTTTTGCATACAACTACTAGTATATTCATTAGATAAAACTACCTTTTTATCGGCAACGCTAACCATTCTATAATATTCTTTTTTTTGTTCACTATTAAATTTATCTGGCTGTGATAAACAAGGTATGCAAGCAACAATTTTAATATCTTTATTTTCCCTTATTTTTTCTAAAGTTTGAAAGCAAATTGTATCAAAGCCTAATGCCATGCCAACAAGAAAAATATTAAACCCTTTTTCTATCAATTTATAAAATTCAACTTCTAAATTTTCTATATCAAAATCCGGGTAAATTACTCTATGCCCTGTTATTGCAACCGCCCTTGCAGGATTAATTAAAAAATCTTTTTCTATCACAATGGATTTTTCCTTTCTTTTCCGTTCCCTCTTGGATATTTTTTATCTGTGTTTTTTATTTTTTCTATTTCTATAATATTTCTTACAGCGTCGTCTAAAGAATATTCACTAACTCTCTTAACAATACCACCAAGAATTTTAATTGCGTTTTTACTTTCAGTTAATTCTTCTTCTATATTCGCCTTATACGCAATAAACTTACCACCAACTTTAACAAATGGTAAGCAATATTCACATAAAGTATTTAGCCTTGCAACTGCCCTTGCAGAACATAAATCAAAATTTTCCCTAAAGTTAGGCATTTTTGCTAAAATTTCCGCCCTATCGTTAATAACTTTAATATTTTTTAAACCTAACTCTTTAATAACTGCATTTAAAAAATTACATTTTTTTCCCGTGGCTTCAAGTAAAGTTACTTCTAAATCATCTCTCATAATTTTTATAGGTATTGCAGGAAATCCTCCACCAGAACCTATATCAATTAAAGTTTTTCCACAAAACTTATCCACACCTAAAACACTATCAATAAAATGTTTCTTATACACTTCTTCTTTCTCTGTAATAGTAGTTAAATTAAACATACTATTATAGTGAATTAATAATTGATAGTATTTATCAAATAATTCTTTCTGCCTATCAGTTATATTAATATTAAAACTTAAAAACAAATCTTCCATAAAAAAAGTATAACACAATTTTTTATATTTAACAATTAAATTTTATCAACATT
>JAZRDW010000082.1:0-3790 GCA_045660505.1 Christensenellaceae bacterium
AGAAAGTTTGTTTAAGGCTATAACGGGTGGGCTTACTTCTGCGTCAATGGGTGTTACTGCGGCAATAGTATTTGGCTATATTTTTTCAGTAATTTTTAAGCCTAAGTCTAAAAGGAACTAAATTTTCATAAACATTTAATATGATTGAAGTTTGTGATGAGAATATTTATTACACAAAAAAACGCAAAAAGAATGGTAAAAAAATCGTTGCGTTTTTTTTGGTTTTTATCATTTTATTTGGTATTTTGTTTTATTATAACAAGGTGGTTAATAAAGAAGTTTATAGATATTGTTTAGATTATTTGGAAGTGTATTCTTTAGAAGCATTAAATAATGCCGTATTAGATAGTTTAACAAATGAGATTGAATATAATAGTTTGGTTAATATAGAAAAAAACAATAATGGTGATATTGTTTTAATGAGTGCAAATAGTTTTGAAGTTAATAAATTATCAAGAAAAATCGTTTCACTTACTAGTTTATATTTAAAAAACAAACTTGAAAGTGGTGTTCCCGTGCCACTTTTGGCTTTTAGTGGTATACCACTACTTTCTGGATATGGTAAAAAGATAAATATTAAAACAATGAATTTAACTAGTGTAGGTTGCGGGTTTGTTTCAGATTTTAAGTCAGTTGGCATAAACCAAACTTTACACTCTATCTACATAGAAATTATTTGTAAATCTAATATGAGCGTTTTGTTTAGCAAAAGGGAAGTTAATACAAAAACTAGCGTTCTAATTTGTGAAACGGTGTTAGTGGGTAAAGTGCCAGAAATATATTTAAATGGAAAATTATTTGGGTAAATAATATTATAAATATTATTACAACATATAAATACTTGACAATTTTGTAAAAAAAACTTATAATATTTAAAAACTATGATAAAGATGTGCGTGAATTGATGCTTTTAGAGAGAAAAACTCGTTGGCTGAAAGGTTTTTTAAGATAGGTTCACACTTGTTCACTTTGGAGTTGTGCGTTTGAACTTTTAGTAGGGCGCATCGGGTAATTTCCGTTATCAAATTTTAAGGTTTGTATTTTTTAATACAAATGAAGTTAGGTGGTACCGCGTTTTTAACGCCCTATTTTTAGGGCGTTTTTTATTTTTTTAGGAGGGCATTATGCAAGAAAAGTTTAACACTTTAAAAGAAACTGCAAAAAACGAACTTAACCAAATTGATTCAATAAAGGTTTTGTTTGATTGCAAGGCAAAATACGTAGGCAAAAATGGTGAAGTTACTGCACTTCTCCGTGGTATGAAAGATATTCCTGCCGAACAAAGGGCAGAATTTGGTAAAATGGTTAATGACCTTAAGGTTGAAATTTCTGAAATGTTTAATCAAAAGGAAGTTGAGTTAAAGGAAATAGAAACAAAATTAAAATTTGAAGCAGAAAAAATTGACGTAACTTTACCTGCAAAAACAATTGCTAACGGCAGTCAACATCCGTTAAATATTGTTAAAAAGCAAATTTTTGATGCTTTTTGTGGTATGGGTTTTGAAGTTTTTGAAGGACCTGAAATTGATACGGATTATTATTGTTTCCAAGCATTAAATATTCCAAGTGACCACCCAGCCCGTGATATGCAAGATACTTTTTATATAACTGATAATATTTTGCTAAGACCACATACTTCACCTGGACAAGTTAGGACAATGGAAAATAAAAAACCACCTATTAAAATTCTTAGTCCTGGTAGGGTATATCGTGCTGATGATGATGCATCACACTCACCTATGTTCCACCAAATAGAAGGGCTTGTTGTTGATAAGGGCGTTTCTTTGTGTGATTTAAAGGGCTTACTTGATGAGTTTGTTAAGGTTATTTTTGATAGTGAAACAAAAACTAGGTTTAGGCCAAGTTATTTTCCATTTACAGAACCTAGTGTTGAAGTTGACGTTACTTGCTGTAAATGTCACGGCAAAGGCTGTAATCTTTGCAAAGGCACGGGTTGGATAGAAATTCTTGGTGCAGGTATCGTTAATAAAAACGTGCTTGAAATGAGTGGTATTAATTCAGAAGAATATTCAGGCCTTGCTTTTGGCTTAGGTATTGAAAGAATTACTATGATTAAGTATGGTATTTCAGATATTAGAACGTTATTTGAAAATAACGTAAAATTCTTAAAACAATTCAATAGGAGATAATTATGAAAGCACCTTTATCTTGGTTAAAAGATTACGTTGATATAGATTGTTCTGCTGAAGAATTGCAAGCAAAGTTATTTTCTTGTGGTTTTGAAGTTGAAGAAATGGTTTACGTTGGTAAACAAATTGATAAAATTGTTACTTGTAAAATTTTAGAAATTGAAAAACACCCTAATGCAGATAAATTATCAGTAACTCAAGTTGATGCTGGTAAATATGGCAAATTGCAAATTATTACTGCTGCAACAAATATTTTTGTTGGTGCAGTTGTTCCTGTTGCACTTGACGATTCAACCTTAGCAAACGGTGAACATATTTATAACGGTAAACTTCGTGGCTTGCCATCTTACGGTATGTTCTGTAGTGGGGAAGAATTTGGTATTAATGATGACTGGTATGAAGGGGCATCAGTTAACGGAATTTTAATTTTAGACCAAAATTTCCCACTAGGTGAAGAAGTTAAAGAACTTTTAGATATTGAAGACGTTGTTTTTGATATTAACGTAACTGCTAATCGCCCAGATTGTCAATCAATCTTAGGTTTAGCAAGGGAAGTTGCAGCCGTTCTTAATAAGCCTTTAAAAATGCCAAATTTAACCTATAAAACCACTTATAAGTCTACTTTAGATATGGTTAAGGTTTCTAATAAGGCGTTTGATTTATGCCCTAGATATATGGCGCAATACGTTGAAAACGTTAAGGTTGAAAAATCACCTTTATGGTTAAAAAGAAGGCTTGCTTCTATGGGACTTCGTTCAATAAACAACATTGTTGATATTACTAACTTTGTTTTACTTGAAATAGGTCAACCTATGCACGCATTTGACTATTCACAATTAGAAAATAGTGAAATTATTATTAGAAGGGCTAATGACGGGGAATTAATTACCACCTTAGATGAAAAACAATTTAAACTTTCAACTGATAATTTAGTTATTTGTGATAGTGTTAAACCTGTTGCGTTAGCAGGCGTTATGGGGGGCTTAAATAGTGAAATTGAAGATACAACAAAAAATATTGTGTTTGAATCTGCAAGATTTGCTAGGGATAATATTAGAAAAACTTCAAGAAGTATAGGTCAAAGAACAGATGCATCTTCTAGGTATGAAAAGGGGGTGGACTTTTATTCTGTTGAAATCGGCTTAAAGAGAGCGTTAAGTTTAATTGATGAACTTAATTGTGGTGAAATTGCTTGTAATTGCTATGACCTTCACGAAGAAGAAATTAAAGAAAAGGTTATTAATACAACAATTTCTAAGGTAAATGGCGTATTAGGGCTTGATATTGATAAAAACACTATTAAGGATATTTTAACAAGGCTTAACTTTAGGGTTGAATTTGATGGCGATAACCTTTCTGTTCAAGTTCCACTTTATAGGGAAGATATGGAAAGTTACCCGGATATTGCTGAAGAAATTATTAGGGAATATGGTTATGACCATATTAAACCTACCTTGCTTAAAACTTCATCAATAACAAATGGTGGCTTAAATGATGCGCAAAGAAAGATTGAAAACCTTAAAAATCTTTTAGTAGGTTATGGGTTTAATGAAATGATTAACTATTCTTTCGTGTCAGAAAAAGAATATGATTTATTTAGTCTTGATAAACAAAGTTGTGAACATCAATTCATTAAACTT
>JAZRDW010000083.1:0-3111 GCA_045660505.1 Christensenellaceae bacterium
TGCAGGTAAAACGTCTTCTAATTCTTCTGCTGATTTAGCAAAAGTGTTGAATAAGAAAGTACCGTTTTCCTTAATATCGCCAGTCATATTATAACGGGTGATGTATGATGGGTTAGAGCATTGAACAAAGTCAGCAGCATCAATTAGGTATGCAGATTGAATAGGTGTATCGCCAAATCTTAAGTGTGAAACGGTGATACCACCACTCTTCTTAGAGTCGTAGAAGAAATAACCTTGAACGTATTTATCAGTATGGTCACCGATAATCTTAATAGAGTTCTTGTTAGCACCAACAGTACCATCAGAGCCTAAGCCCCAGAACTTGCAAGAAATTGTGCCTTGTGGCGCAGCGTCGTATTTAGTGCTGAAATCTAATGAAGAATTTGTTAAGTCATCATAGATACCAACGGTGAAGTGGTTTTTAGGTTGGTCTAATTCTAAGTTCTTATAAACAGAGAAAATCATTGATGGGTTAAATTCTTTGCTACCTAAACCATATCTACCACCAACAACCTTAATATCGGTCATGCCCTTTTCTAAGAGAGCAGAGCATACGGCAAGGTATAATGGTTCACCAAGAGAGCCTGCTTCTTTAGTTCTATCAAGAACGGCAATCTTCTTAACGGTTTTTGGTAAAGCGTCAACGAAAGCGTCAATAGCGAAAGGACGATAAAGTCTAACTTTAAGCATACCAACTTTATAACCTTCGTTGTTCATCTTATTAATTGTTTCTTCAACAGCGTCAGCACCACTACCCATTAATACAACGATATTTTCAGCGTTAGGGTCACCAACGTAGTCAAATAAGTGATAACTTCTGCCTGTTAACTTAGAAACCTTATCCATCATTTCTTGAACGATTGCTGGGCTTGCTTCGTAATACTTGTTAGCAGTTTCCCTATTTTGGAAGTAAATATCACTATTTTGTGCAGTACCTTTTTGAACAGGGTGTTCAAAGTTAAGCGCACGCGCACGGAAATCTTCAACGTCTTTCATATCAACAAGTTCTTTCATTTCTTCGTAATCAATTACGTCAATCTTAGATACTTCGTGACTGGTTCTGAAACCATCAAAGAAGTGTAAGAAAGGAACTTTTGATTTTAAGGTTGCTAAGTGTGAAACAAGCGCTAAGTCCATAACTTCTTGAACAGAGTTAGATGCAACCATAGCAAAACCTGTTTGACGGCAAGCCATAACGTCTGCATGGTCACCGAAAATGTTAAGTGAGTGTGCTGCTAATGCACGGGCACTTACGTGGAAAACTGTTGGTAAAAGTTCACCAGCAATTTTATACATGTTAGGAATCATTAAAAGCAAGCCTTGGCTCGCGGTGTAAGTTGTGGTCAATGCGCCGCCAGTTAAAGAGCCGTGAACTGCACCTGCTGCACCTGCTTCTGATTGCATTTCAGCAAGGCGGAGTTTTTGACCAAACATATTTACTCTGCCTGTTGCAGACCATTCATCAGCAACTTCTGCCATAGGTGAAGATGGGGTTATAGGGTAAATAGCCGCTACTTCAGAAAAGGCATAGGCAACGTGGCTGGCGGCGGTATTGCCGTCAATTGTCAATTTTTTCATTATATCAAGTCCTCCATTGATTAGAATATATTTTATAAAATATATCTTTAATATTTTTACCAACTGCTATTATACAATGATAATTCAAAATAGTCAATGCTAAATCAAAATTTTTTCAAAATATTTTACTAAAAAAATCTGCAAGCGTTTTTAGGTGGTTAATCGCTTGTAAAATCGTGCATAATTTGGTATAATTACTTTGATTTAGCCAAAAAAAGGAAGTAAAAAAGCAAAATGCCTATTTTAAGTTTGGAAAACGTTTGTTTTTCTTATGATAAACAGAATAAAGTTTTGAAAAACTTATCCCTTTCTGTAAACGAAGGGGAATATATTGCCATAATCGGGCATAACGGAAGTGGTAAATCTACCTTGGCAAAATTACTTAACGGCTTAATTAAGCCCGAAAGTGGTTTGGTTTTGGTGGACGGCTTTTCTACTGCCGAAAAAAAGGATATTTTTGAAATTAGAAAAAGGGTGGGTATGGTTTTCCAAAACCCAGATAACCAACTTGTTGCTTCTATTGTGGAAGATGACGTGGCTTTCGGCCCTGAAAATTTAGGTGTTGATAGAAGTGAAATTGGTGAAAGAATTGATTTTGCTTTATCTGCCGTTGGTATGCAAAACTATCGTGATGCTAGCCCAACAAGGCTTTCTGGTGGGCAAAAACAAAGAATAGCAATTGCCGGCGTTTTAGCGTTAAAACCAAAGGTTTTAGTTTTAGATGAATCAACTGCTATGCTTGACCCACAAGGCAGAAAAGAAGTTTTAGAAGTTGTTAAAAAACTTAATAAAGAACAATCTACCACCGTTATTGCAGTCACCCATTATATGGATGAAATTGTTGATGCGGATAGGGTTATAGTTTTATATGATGGTGAAATTGCTTGCATGGGAACGCCTAGCGAAGTGTTTAACCAAAAAGAAAACCTTAATAAGTGGGGGTTAGAACTGCCTTTATCTACCCAAATTGCGTTAAAGTTAAAGGAAAAAGGCTTAGACTTAAACACCCAAATTTTAACCAAAGAAAGGCTTGTGGAGGAATTATGCGCATTGAAGTAAAAGATTTAAGTTACGCATACGGCGAAACAAAAGCCTTAAAAACTTATGCCCTAAACGGCGTTTCTTTAACGGTTAATGAAGGTGAATTTTTTGGAATTATAGGGCAAACGGGAAGTGGAAAAACCACTTTCGTTCAACATTTAAACGGGCTTATTAAACTAGAAAAAAATTGTGGCTGTATTAAAATAGGCGACTATGATTTAGCCGATAAAAAGTGTGATTTTAAGGGGCTTAGGTCAAAACTAGGTATGATTTTTCAATACCCAGAATATCAACTTTTTGCCGAAACCGTTTATGAAGACGTTTCTTTCGGTATTAAAAATTTTATGCTTTCTTTACCGGAAAATGAAGTTGAACAAATGGTTAAAGACGCATTAGAAACGGTTGGGCTTAATTATGAAATAATTAAAGATAAATCGCCTTTTGAATTATCAGGTGGGCAAAAGCGTAGGGTGGCAATAGCAGGGGTTATTG
>JAZRDW010000084.1:0-2429 GCA_045660505.1 Christensenellaceae bacterium
GCTAAATTCTTTATGCGTCAACAACGTTCTTTAGGTGCTACCGAAGGTTATATTCAAGAAATGATTTCGGGACAAAAAGTTGTTAAAGTTTTCTGCCACGAAAACGAAGCCAAAGCAAAATTTGATATTCTTAACGATCAACTTTGTAAAGATGCAACTAGTGCACATACGTTTGCTAATATTTTAATGCCTATTATGGGTAATATCGGCAATATTCTATATGTTTTACTTGCATTTGTTGGTGGGCTTTTAGTTGCTTTATCTGTTCCAAACGTTTCAGTAACGGGTATTGAATATGATTCAATTGCTTTTTTAATTACAATAATTTCTTTCCTACCTATTAGTAAGCAATTTACTGGAAACGTTAGTCAGTCATCACAACAAATTAACGCAATAGTTATGGGGCTTGCAGGGGCATCAAGACTATTTGACCTTATGGATGCCGAACCTGAACCTGACGATGGCTACGTCACCCTTGTTAGATGCAAAATCAGTGAAGATGGAATTATTACCGAATGTGAAGAACGCACAGGCTTATGGGCTTGGAAACACCCACACAAGATTGATGGAACTGTCACCTATACCCAATTAAAGGGCGATATCCAAATGTTTAACGTGGACTTTGGCTACGTTCCTGAAAGAATTGTTTTACACGACGTTTCTCTATACGCTAAACCTGGTCAAAAAATAGCCTTTGTTGGGGCAACAGGCGCAGGTAAAACAACCATAACCAACCTTATTAACCGTTTTTACGACATTGCAGACGGCAAAATCAGGTATGACGGTATAAATATTAATAAAATTAAACAAGCCGACCTACGCCGTTCTTTGGGCATTGTTTTACAAGATACAAACCTATTTACAGGTACGGTTATGGAAAATATTAGATACGGTAGGCTTTCTGCTACTGATGAAGAATGTATTGAGGCGGCAAAACTTGCTTGTGCGCATGACTTTATTTCAAGGCTTCCACAAGGATATAACACAATGCTTACGCAAGACGGCGCAAACCTTTCACAAGGTCAACGCCAACTATTATCAATTGCCCGTGCAGCCGTAAAAGATGCACCTGTTATGATTTTAGATGAAGCAACTTCTTCTATTGATACTAGAACGGAAATTCTTGTTCAAAAAGGTACGGATAGGCTTATGCAAGGCAGAACTGTTTTCGTTATAGCACACAGACTTTCAACCGTAAGAAATTCAGACGTTATTATGGTTTTAGAACACGGCAATATTATTGAAAGGGGTTCACACCAAGAACTTATTGAAAAAGGTGGAAAATATTATCAACTTTACACGGGGGCGTTTGAACTTGAATAACCTTTGTCTGTTATGCCCTAACGGCTGTAAAATTGATAAATCTAAAAATATAGGTATGTGTGGAACGAGTGATAAACTTACTATTGCTAAATATTACCTACACCCTTTTGAAGAACCTATTATAAGTGGAACAAAAGGTTCTGGAACAATTTTCTTTTGTGGATGTTCACTTAAATGTGTTTTTTGCCAAAATTACGAATTATCTAGGGGATTGCGCGGTAAAGAAATTACTACCGAAGAACTTGCTGACATTATAAAAGAATTAGAAGATTTAGGGGCGCACAACATCAACTTTGTTAACCCAACACATTATTCTAACCAAATTATAAAGGCGCTTGAAATTTATAGACCAAACATACCTATCGTTTATAATACGCACGGCTACGAAAATATTGAAATTCTTAAAATTATGAACGATTACGTTGACGTATATTTGCCGGATATAAAATACTTTTCCCCTGCTATTTCAAAGCGATACACTAATAAGGAAAATTATTTTGAAATAGCAAGCAAAGCCATTGAGTTTATGATAAATTCTAAGCCGTTAGTTTTTGGTGAAGATAATTTAATTAAACAAGGGGTTGTCGTTAGGCATTTAGTTTTACCACAATGCACTTCTGATAGCAAAAAAATTCTTGACTGGTTTAATTCTTTTAAAGATAAGGCTTACATTAATATTATGAGCCAGTATACACCTTTTGGCAATATTGAAAACTTCCCAGAACTAAAGCGAAAAATCACTAGGCGTGAATATGATAGCGTGTTAGATTATTTAATTTCACTTAAATTTAATAATGCATACTATCAAGAATTTGAAAGCAGTGATGAAAAATATATTCCTAAATGGGACTATTAAACTAAATAAAAAAGCGTTATGCTAAATTGCATAACGCTTTTTTATTTTTAATTTTAATTTGTTTTAATTGATGCCCACATATCCATAATGCGTGAATTTGCATCATCATTATAATAATTCATTACAACGCATCTATCAATAATATCTTTGGTTGGGTATTGTGCAGTTAACACGTTATAAGTGCTAGCGTCAACCGTAATAGAATAAGTTGAGTTATCATTAGCACCCTTAAAGAAATAATCTAAATTTA
>JAZRDW010000085.1:0-1855 GCA_045660505.1 Christensenellaceae bacterium
TTCGCTTTGGCGTAAGAACCAGTTATCAGCCTTTTGACCAGCAAGCCTTGTGCAATGAATTCTTGATTGTTGACCTGCGCCAACGCCGATTGCTTGGCCGTTATGCGCAAAGCAAACTGAATTTGATTGTGTGTATTTTAATGTTATAAGCGCAATAATTAAGTCAATAACTGCGCTTTCTGGCATATTTTTATTTGCTGTGACAATTTCTTTAGTGATAAGTTCTCTATCAATCTTAAAGTTGTTTCTGCCTTGTTCAAAAGTAATGCCAAAAACTTGTTTTGTTTCTTTTTCTTCTGGTATATAGTTAGGGTCAATTTGAACTACGTTATAAGTGCCGTTTCTTTTTGCTTTAAGAATTTCAAGCGCCTTTTCTGAATATGATGGAGCAATAACCCCGTCTGAAACTTCCCTTTTAATAATTTTAGCAGTAGTTTCATCACATTCATCAGATAAAGCAATCCAGTCCCCAAAAGAACTCATTCTATCAGTACCCCTTGCCTTTGCATAAGCGCAAGCGATAGGTGAATTATCTAAACCTTCAATATCATCAACAAAGCAAACTTTCTTTAAGGTGTCGCTTAAAGGTGTGCCTACTGCAGCACCTGCTGGGCTAACGTGCTTAAATGAAGTTGCGCTTGGCATACCGGTTGCTTCTTTTAATTCTTTAACTAATTGCCAAGAGTTAAAAGCATCTAAAAAGTTAATGTAGCCTGGGCGACCATTTAATATAGTAACAGGCAAATCTTTGCCGTTTGCCATATAAATTTTTGCTGGTTTTTGGTTAGGGTTGCATCCATATTTAAGTTCAAATTCTTGCATTTTCTCTCTCCTACTTGTTCTTGTTAATTAAAATGTTTTGTGTCTTTCCGCTTTCTAAATCAATATAGCGAACGTAAAGTGAAATTTTGTTTTCTTCGTTAAGGTTATTCCAAATATCATCAGCAAGTTCTTTTGCCGTGTTAGGGATAATAACTCTTTCAGGTTCACCTTCAAAAGTTGGGATAGGGTTTCCATCAGTTTTATAAGTGTGAATAAAGTGGCCTATACCCTTTAATGGTGAATAATCAAAAGTAAATCTGTTGCAAGAAGTTCCTTCGTTGTCAGATGCTTTTAATATGCTCATTTGGTATGTAAAATCTTTATCATCAAAAGTCACCATACCACTAATTCTTGGGGTAAGGTTTGGCGCGTCAGGTTCAAACTCACGGGTAGCAAGCGCTTCACTAAAAGTTTTGCCTTGCTTTACAAAATCATAAATAGTGTCAGTTTGGTTACCGTTTGTAACGATTAATTTATTATCAATAATCCTGATAGGTGAATAGATAATAAGGGTTGGGTCGCCTGCCTTTTCAGCATCAAAAGGGTAAATAGTAACGTCTAAGCCGTTTTCAACGAAAACACGGTTTCTACTATTACCACTTCTTCCCATAATAAAGTAAGCAACAGCAAGACTTTTACCATCTTGGCTTTTGCCGATAACTATACCCCTGCCTACGTAAGGGTTGCCATTTATAAGACTACCAATTTGTTGTTCTTTAATTACACTCATTTTTCTTCTCCTTTAATAAGTTTTTGCAAACGAGTTCAAGTGATTTAGGCAAAATTTTCCATTCTGCTTGTTCCATAACCCTTTTTTGCAAAGTTTTAGGCGTATCTTTTTCTTTAATTTCAACAGCCTTTTGCATAATAATTTTTCCGCCGTCTGGAATTTCGTTTACAAAGTGAACGGTTGCGCCCGTTACTTTAACACCATATTCTAATGCCTTTTCGTGAACTTTTAAGCCATAAAACCCTGCGCCACAAAAACTTGGTATTAGTGATGGGTGAACGTTTATTATTCTTTCAGGGTATC
>JAZRDW010000086.1:0-2824 GCA_045660505.1 Christensenellaceae bacterium
ACAACTTTTGCAACCGATAAACTTAAAGGTTTGCCTTCATCTTTTGCTTGACAAACTGCATTGTAAGCATCTTCAGGCAATCCTTCTTTCATCACCTTATCGTTAAATACCATTGTTCCAAAAACATCAAGAATTTTATTACCTTCCATTTTTGCTCGTTATTTTTTACATCAATAACTAAATTTTAACAAAATTGACTATTTTTGTCAATTATTTATATACTCACTTAAATTTAAATTAGCAATCACATTTACATAAATATGAAGAAGAAATAACCAAATCAGCCGTTGCTGGATTAGTTGCAATAGCCACGTTATAAACGTTTGCTATTCTTAAAAGTGCCTTAACGTCTGGGTCGTGTGGTTGGGCTTGCAATGGGTCACAAAAGAAAATTACTATATCAATTTTTCCTTCGGCAACCATTGCGCCTATTTGTTGGTCGCCCCCAAGTGGACCTGATAAATAGCCCTTAACTTGTAAGCCGGTTTTTTCACTAACCCTTTTTGCAGTTGTGCCCGTTCCACAAAGGTTATATTTAGCAAGGTCGTGTTTATTTTTTAACGCCCACTCTATCATTTCTTCTTTTTTATTATCGTGCGCAATTAACGCAATAGTTTCTATCTTTTTCATTTTTCACCTTTATAAATCTATCTTTTATTACATTATACAACATTTATTAACATTTTTCAATCAACCAATAGCCGATTATTAACTTTAAAATAAATATTTTAAAAATTAAGGGCTAGCGTTTTTTCTAGCCCTTTTAATTCATTTAACCTAAAGTTTTAACAACGAAAGTAGCAATAGTTTTAGCAAACTTAAGTAGTTTATCACATTCCATATATTCATTAGGTTGATGTGCCCCACCAACTTCGCTAAAATCTCTACCTGCGCCAAGTGCGAACGCCCTACTACTGCCGTATTTTGATATTAGCGATAAGTCTGAAAGACAAGACCCGCATACGATAGGTGCTTCGCCTGTTGCTTCTAAAGACGCTTCAACCATTCTAAGAATATCACTACTATCTGGTTCACAATGAACGTAATGGAAAAACCTAGTTTCAGGCTTAAACCCATCACCTATAATTCCAAGTGGTGCTAATCTATTAAATAAAATCTTTTCAATTTCGTTTAGTTCAGCATAAATTTCTTCTTTAGTTTTATCGGTATAGAACACAAAATATACTTCGCCCCTACCCAAATCCATACCTTGATTACCTGCACAAACCCCCATATATCTTAAAGAAGTTTTTGGGATAATTGTGCCTGCATAATATTTGTTATTTGCCATTTCATTTCTTCTATTTTCGGCAAACTTTTCAATTTCTTCTAATACTATAGGTATTGCTTTTGCAGTAAGTAAAGCACTATCAACGGTTTTTTCAGTATGAAAAAAATACTTAATTTCCCCACCGCCAGAACCACAATGCCAAATTTGATTATACCTACCATCCATATTAACTATGCTATTGCAAGGGTATTTCAAAACACCGGCAAGCGCCCCGTGTGAACCACCGCGTTCTTCATCACTATAAGCGCAAAATAGTAGGTTCTTTTTAGGCTTAAATCCATTTTCTTTTAATACTTTAATAATAAATAAAGCGGTGGCTAAGGCATACTTATCATCAATGGCGCCACGCCCTAAAATCTTACCATCAACAATTTCACCACAAAGCGGTTCAAAATTCCAGTTTGCTAAATCCCCTATAGGCACGGTATCAGAATGCCCCATAATCATAAGTTCATCAATATTTTCTTCGCCACGCCAACGGGCAACCACGTTATAGCGATTTTCTAAATTTCTGCCATCTAAATAGTCTGGGTGATTTTTAAAATCTTCTATTTCTAGTGGCGAAAACATATCACTTTCAAGCCCTAAATTAAGCGCGTATTCGTGAATAAATTTAGCAACGTTTTCTTCCCTACCATAGCTACCAAAATTTTCAGAGTTGATTTTGATTAAAGTAGATAAAAGTTTAAACAATTCTTGCTTTCTTTCATCCATTATTTTAAGTAAATTTTTAACTTCCATTTTTAAGCCCCTAAAATATAAAATTGACATAAAGTGATTGAGATTGAGTTAAAAAACTCAATCTCAAAAAATTTTAGTATTAAATTATTTTGCAAATTCGGTTGCACGCCATTCTCTAATAACGTTAACCTTAATTTGACCAGGGTATTCCATTTCTTGTTCAATCTTTTTAGCAATTTCTTTTGCTAAGAACAAGGTTTGTGCGTCGTTAATTTGTTCTGGTTTAACCATAACGCGAACTTCCCTACCTGCTTGGATAGCATAGCACTTTTCAACACCCTTAAAACCAGAAGAAATTTCTTCAAGTTTTTGTAAACGCTTAATGTAGTTAGTGGTTGTTTCCCTTCTAGCACCAGGTCTAGCGCCACTAATAGCGTCTGCCGCTTGAACTAAAACTGCTTCTAAAGTTTTAGGTTCAACGTCACCATGGTGTGCTAAAATTGCGTTAACAACGCTGTTGTTTTCCCTATACTTTTTAGCAAGGTCACCACCGATTTGCATGTGTGTTCCTTCAATTTCAAAGTCCACAGCCTTACCTAAGTCGTGAAGTAAACCTGCACGCCTAGCCAAAGTTTCATCAATGCCAAGTTCTGCAGCCATAACGCCTGCTAAATGCGCAACTTCAATAGAGTGCTTTAACACGTTTTGACCATAACTTGTACGGAATTTTAACCTACCTAAAAGTTTAATAATTTCTGGGTGAAGACCGAATATCTTGCATTGATACATTGCTTCTTCGCCCGCTTCTTTAATTTGTTGGTCAAGTTCTTTTTTAACTTTTTCAACAGTTTC
>JAZRDW010000087.1:0-7463 GCA_045660505.1 Christensenellaceae bacterium
GGTTATGGTGGTGCTATTTGGGCTGGCACAAGCAAGAGTAATAACGTTTATGAATTAAACGGTGGCGAAATGGCTTATAACTACTCTCCTTCAACAGGTGGTGCTATGTATTTAGGCCATTATGAAACAGTTAAAATCGGTGGCACTTTCAAAATGCACGATAACGTTGCTCCAGTATATGCGGCAATCCGTTGTCACGACCATGCAACCTTTATTATGACAGGTGGTGAAATTTATAACCACGGTGAAAACGCTGTGTTCCTTTATAACAACAGCGCAAGCATTACCGGTGGTAAAATTTTAGATGAAATCGGTTATGGTGCTGGTTTAGGTTTAACTTGGGGTAATGCAGAAGTTACAACTATTAACTTTAACCTTTCAACCAACCACAATACCGCTTATTTAGCAAAAGAATTCGGCACACTTAAGTTCACAGTTAACGAAAACAATGCAAACTTTGCTAACTTTAACTTTAAGGCACACGCAGATTACACCTACACCGAAGGTGATGAAGCAAAATTAATTTGCCTAAACGATGGTTATGAAGTTTACTACGACCAAGCAAATAATTGCTTTAAACTTAGGGCAATCTAAGTTGCTTAATTAGTTAAATAAACAACAAAAAAGCAGTTCGTTTAATACGAACTGCTTTTAAATTTTTAAATAAGTTTTTAATTATTAAGTGGGTGTTTTTCTTATCTTCTTTTCTTGTTTGGTGCGGATAAAGGGTAATTCCCCTAATAGGGGAAATGTCGCTTGCGACAAAAGGGTAGCCGTCCCACGCTAGTGGATAACGCCTGTAAAGTTTTCTCCTTAATTCTCCTCCCTTTATCTCACTAGCATAATACAAAACAAAAAAACCTACCGAAAATTCGGTAGGTATTTTCTGTGGTGCGGATAAAGGGAGTCTCGCCTGTGCGACCATACCCGATAAATGGTGGGTGTCCACCATTTACCCTAACGGGAAATTTGATAAATGCAAATTTTCTCCTTAATTCGCCTGGCTTAACTTAGTTCTATACATAACAAAAAAACTCTTTCTACACAAAAAAGTGTAAAAAGAGTTTTTGGTGCGGATAAAGGGAGTCGAACCCCCACGGTCTCCCACTAGATCCTAAGTCTAGCGCGTCTGCCAATTCCGCCATATCCGCAAGCAAGTATTATTTTAGCACATTATTTTTTGAAAATCAAATTATTTTATATATTGTTTTATCTTTTTTTGATAAAAAATAAAATTTTCTATTTAATCATTTGTTTTATCAATGGTTTCAACTTTTCGGTTGGCAAGCCTATAACGTTGTTAATACTGCCCTTATATTCTTTAACCAAAGGGAAAGGGTCTTGTATACCATAACTGCCAGACTTACCTTTATAAAGCCCACTTTTAACGTATTCGTTAATAGTATATTCACTTAAAGTGTTAAAGGTCACAAAAGTTTCATCATAGCCATATTCCATTTTATCTTTATTAATAACGCAATACCCCGTGATTACTTTGTGTGTTTTACCTGATAAAAACTTAAGCATATTAGTTGCTTCTAAATCATCTTTAGGTTTATTTAAAATAACCCCTTGATTAAAAACAACGGTATCAGCCCCAACAACGCAAACGTTTTTATCTTTTGATTGATTAAAAACGGCTTTAGCCTTTCCTATGGCAAACTGAACGCTAGTTTCAATAGGGTCGGTTGAAAAAGCCTTTTCTTCATAATCGCTAACGATAACCTTAAAGGAAAAGCCACAGTCAGCCAACAATTCTTTTCTTCTTGGCGAATTACTTGCTAAAATTAATTCCATTTTAACCCCACCTAAAATTATCTTTATTAGCGCCTATTTCAAAGTGATATTTAGCAATGCCCAAATCCATATGCGCATAAAACCCTAAGCCTTTTTTGGCATAAACCACACCGTCTTTAAGTTCAAAATAAAATTGTTGTTGGTTTAATGCTGTTGGTGCTTTCAGCGCGCAAGTTACCCCATCAATAAACCACTTAGGCGAAGAAGAATTTGCATTGCTAACTTGCTTTATGTTTTTGCTTTTTCTATTTTTGCCATTATCAACGCCATAGCCTAAGGAAATAACTATAATAATTTTTTCGCCCTTTTCTAATTTTATGGCTGATTTAATTTTTTTATAAGTTAAAGCAACCCAACAGGTATTAAGCCCTAAGGTTTGTGCTTTTAGAACTATTTTTTCACCAAAATAGCCTATTTTCTCATCAACTTCTTTACTTCTTTTGCCAACGAAAGCGATATAGTTTTTAACGCCCTTAAAACGCCCATACTTTGCCATTTGGCAATCAAAAGCCTTTGGCTCGTTTAATATCAACTGAATATTTAAGCCACTTAAAAGAGAAACGTCATCAATAAAGTCTTTTAGAATATTAGCAGTATCTAATTCAATTTCTTTATCAATATAATTTCTTACAGAGTGCCTTAAATCAACGGCTTGTAATTCGGTCATAATTCCCCCAAAAAAATATTAGCCCAATCATTATATATTATTTTACCATAAAAAACAATAAAACAACCATTATAATCGGGCTAATATTAATAAAATATATATTTTGGAGCGTATAAACTTAATTGTTGCTAGGACTAGGCTTTATGCAATGACCAAAAACGGCATCTTGGAACATCATCCAATAGCCATCGCCAGACAAATCAAAAATGGATAGGGGGATAAAGGTGCAAAACCCATCTAATTCTTTTGGTGCTGTGGTTGAATACTTACCAGGCACGCCATAACAAATATATTTTGGCTTATCATCTTCATTGATTAACCCAACAACGTAGTATTTATCTATAGCATAATTAATTTTAACAAAATTGCTATGTGGGAAAAGTTTAATTAAAGAATTTTCACTTTCAAACTTGTTAAAAATAGCATCAAGTTCATTTTTAACGGTTAAATAATAGGGGAATTCACTTGAATATTTTTTGCAACTACAAGTGTCTTTTTCATTTTTAGCGAAGTTATTTTTGTCAAATTCTTCTTGCGCTTCTTCTTGGCTAAATAAAGAAGTTTGCTCATTTGGTAGCCGTATATCTTCATTATTCCACTCCTTTATAGCGTTAAGTTTATAATCTAGTTGACTATCAAAATCATAATAATTTTCGGTTGCAACGGCTTCGTCGTTATAAGCATTAGAAAGGTTCATAGGTAAATCGCTTTCGCTAGTTTTTTCTTTTTGTATTAAAGAACTTGTCAAATCTTTTTTAGTTGAGTTTTTTCTATTTTGCAAGCACTTTTCAGCAATAATTTTATTAAAATCACTAATAGAAAAGTTAAACCCGTCATCAACGGCAAAAGCAATAGTTAGTGGGATATTATCGCTTTCGGCAAAAATACCACAAGCAACCCCCTTTTCAATATTAGGCAAATTTATAAAGTTAAACTTGCTTGATAAAGGGCGTTTACCAAGTTCAAAAAAGAAAGCCCTTTTTTTACAATCAACAACTAAAAGAGAGTAATTCACTTCTTCTTTGGGCAAAATATTTATAACGGTTAAAAATAAATCACAAACGCCGTTTTCAATTTCAAACCTACAAAGCCCAGAAAGAGTTTTGTTTGGCAAAGAATAACCACACTCTATTTGTTTTAAAACAAGAATTTTTTTCAAAAAACTCATAATTCACCCTAAAATCAAAATAAAAGTTCCAAAAATTTATTTGTTAAAGTATATATGATATAAGGGGAAAAATTAGACTACATTTTGTCTAATTAAGTATAAAAAGAGAAAAAACATAAAAAGTTTTTTGAAAAACGAAAAAGGGATAAAAAAGAGTTTACTTTTGACAATTCTTTTGATACAATGTATTATGCGGAGTATGAAAAATTTTTAATTTTTATCCATAAAAGAAGTAATAAAACTTGGGTTTAACCAGGTAATACATAAGGAGAATTTATTATGACGACCAACAAAAAGGTTCTTGATTTTATCAAAGAAACACAAGCACTTTGCCAACCAGACAATATCGTTTGGATTGACGGAAGTGAATCTCAACTTGAAGCGTTAAGACAACAAGCATGTGATGAAAAAATTCTTATCAAACTTAACCAAGAAAAGTTGCCAGGCTGTTATTTACACCGTACCACGGTTAATGACGTTGCCAGAGTAGAAGGTAGAACTTTCATTTGCTCAAAGAAGAAAGAAGATTCTGCACCTATCAACAACTGGATGGAAACAGGCGAAGCAATGTCTTTAATGAACGACTTATTCAAAGGCGTTATGAAAGGCAGAACAATGTACGTTATTCCATATTCAATGGGCGCTGTAGGTAGCAAGTTCTCAAAAATCGGTATTGAATTAACAGACTCTGTTTACGTAGTATTAAACATGGCTATTATGACCCGTGTTGGCAAGGCTGTTTTAGATGCTTTAGGCGACGGCGATTTTATTAAGGGCTTACACTCTTATGCAGAACTTTCTGAAGAAAAGAGATATATTATGCACTTCCCAGAAGAAAACACCATTATGTCAATCAACTCTAACTATGGTGGTAACGTTCTTCTTGGTAAAAAGTGCTTTGCACTTCGTATTGCATCATATTTAGGTAAAACCGAAGGCTGGATGGCTGAACACATGCTTATTCTTGGCATCAAAAAGCCAAACGGCGAAAAGAAATATATTGCCGCTGCATTCCCAAGCGCTTGCGGTAAAACTAACCTTGCAATGCTTATTCCACCTAAAACATATACCGATAAAGGTTATGAAATTGAATGTGTGGGTGATGATATTGCTTGGATTAGAGTTGGCGAAGATGCAAGACTTTGCGCAGTAAACCCAGAAAACGGTTTCTTCGGTGTTGCACCAGGAACTAACATGAAGTCTAACCCTAACGCATTAAAATCTACAATGAAAAACACAATTTTCACCAACGTTGTTCAAAATCTTGATGATAACACAATTTGGTGGGAAGGTTTAGATAAAAATCCACCAAAGAACGCTATTGACTGGAAGGGTAATCCTTGGAATGGCGATATGAAAGATGCTGACGGTAAGGCTATTAAGGGCGCACATCCTAACAGCCGTTTCACAGCACCTGCTATCAACTGCCCATGTATTTCTGACCAATTTGAAGCACCAAACGGTGTTCCACTAGAAGCAATCGTATTCGGTGGTAGAAGAGCAAAAACTGCTCCATTAGTATATCAATCAAGGGACTGGAATAACGGTGTATTCGTAGGTTCAATTATGGCAAGTGAAACAACTGCTGCTGCAACAGGCGCTGTTGGTGTAGTTCGCCGTGACCCTATGGCTATGAGACCTTTCGTTGGTTATAACATGGGGGATTATTTCAACCACTGGATTGAAATGGGTAAAAAGATTGAAAAACAACCAAAAATCTTCAACGTTAACTGGTTCAGAACTGATGATAACGGCAACTTCATTTGGCCTGGTTTTGGCGACAACATGCGTGTTCTTGAATGGATTATTGACCGTTGCGAAGGCAAGGTTGACGCTAATGAAACTGCTATCGGTTTCGTTCCAAACGCAGAAGATATTAATATTGATGGTTTAGAAGACGTTACTTTAGATACAATTAAAGAACTTTTAACTGTTGATAATGAAAACTGGAAGGTTGAAGCAGATGGTATTGAAAGTTTCTATGGCGAATTAACTAGAGTTCCAGAAGAACTTAAGAACCAACTTGCTACATTAAAAGCAAACCTCAACAAATAATTTTAACTAAAAATTTAAGTCCGTAAGAAACTGCTTACGGACTTTTATTTTTAATATTCTAAAGAAAAGTAAAAAAATACAAGAAGTGTTTTTACTTGATTAAAAAATATTAAAATGATATTATAAAGATATATTAAATTTTGGGTTTTTAATTATGGTTAGAGTAATGTTCGTGTGCCATGGTAATATTTGCAGGTCACCTATGGCAGAGTTTTTGTTTAAGAAGTTAATTAAAGAAAAGGGCGCAGAAGATAACTTTATAGTAAAATCTAGCGCAACTAGTTATGAAGAAATAGGCAACCCCGTTCATTACGGAACGGCAAAAATTTTGGACAAGTTAAATATAAATTACTATTCAAAAAGGTCTGAAAAGTTAAAGAGTAGCGACTATGATAATTACGATTATTTTATAGGTATGGATAACGCTAATATTAGAAATATGTTCAATATTTTTAATGGGGATAAGGCTAAAAAGATTTCACTTTTACTTTCATATACGGGTGAAAATAGGGAAGTTAGCGACCCTTGGTGGACGGGGAATTTTAATGAAACCTTTGCCGATATTGATAGTGGGGTTAAAGCCTTTTACGAATATTTAAAAGAAAACGGAAAAATTTAAAACTTAAAAGGGCAAATGCCAAAAAGCATTTGCCCTTTAATAATTTAAAAAAAATTATTTTTTATCCGTACTACCTATTCCACCCGTTCTTAAAGAAGAACAATCGTCATCAAGAGTGATGCCGTATTCAACAAAAATGCCTTGTGCAAAAGCCTTGCCTTTTTCAATAACAAGGGGTTTATCCCCACAGTTAGTCATTTTAATAAAAATATGCCCTTCGTTATCAGCATAAAAATAATCGCTATCAATAATGCCAACGGTGTTATCAAGTGAAAGCCTATACTTAAACCCTAAACTAGAGCGTGGGTAAATTTTTAACACCCAACCGTTTTCAATTTCCACCCTAATACCCGTTGGAATTTTAGCCGTTTCATTAGGGGCAAGTGAATATTCTTTAGGTGCAAAAAAATCATACCCAGCACTGCCAACTGTTGCACGCCTTGGTAAAATTATATCAACATAGTCTTCTAAACTTCCACTTAAAAGAAATTGAGATTGACTTACTTTAGAAAATTTAGCAATTCTTTTCATTTTTCTCACCTTAATTTTCAATTAATAAAAAATCTTTTTATATATTTATTATACCAAAAAACCCCAAAAATAGCAATAGTTAATTAGAATTTAATTGTTCATAAACTTGCTTTGGCGTTTTGTGATAGATGATTGTGCTTATTATCATAATTAAGTATAACACAAGCAAGAAGATAGGGAAAAGTTTAATATCTATCCACTCTGCAACTAACCCGAAAACAGGTGGAATTATTAAAATGCCTATATTGCACACGGTTAAAAGCGAACTTATTATTGATTGAGAAACTTCTTTGCCAAAGTTGATAGGGGTTAAATAGGTTATGTTAGGGAAGGTTGGACCGTTACCAAAGCCTATAAAGAACAAGGCAAAGCCTTTTACGATAGGTGGCAATGGTAAAATTAGCGTAATTATTGCTAGCCCTACAAGGGCATGCCCTACAAATATGGTTTTCATCACCCCAAGTTTTGTTGAAACAAACCCACTTACAAGCCTACCTATAGTCATACCGGCATAGTAAAGGGTAAGCATTTTTGCAGCAGTTGATTCTGGCATACATTCTGCGCCAACCAAAAAAGAACAACCCCAAATTCCACAAGTAAATTCTAAAGCAACCGAAGAAAAAACC
>JAZRDW010000088.1:0-3060 GCA_045660505.1 Christensenellaceae bacterium
AAAAGCGAACTTATTATTGATTGAGAAACTTCTTTGCCAAAGTTGATAGGGGTTAAATAGGTTATGTTAGGGAAGGTTGGACCGTTACCAAAGCCTATAAAGAACAAGGCAAAGCCTTTTACGATAGCTGGCAATGGTAAAATTAGCGTTATAATTGCTAACCCCACAAGCGTATGCCCAATAAATATTGTTTTCATTACCCCAAGTTTTGTTGAAACAAACCCACTTACAAGCCTACCTATAGTCATACCGGCATAGTAAAGGGTAAGCATTTTTGCAGCAGTTGATTCTGGCATAAATTCTGCGCCAACCAAAAAAGAACAACCCCAAATTCCGCAAGTAAATTCTAACGCAACTGAAGAAAAAACCAAAAACCAAGAAGTTTTAATAGCAGGGTTTTTTGCCATTTGTTTATAGGTTAAAGTTATAGGGGTAAATTCCGCCGATTTTTCTTTTGCCTTATTAACCTTGTTCCATAGTGGAATTGCAACAAAGGCAAACAAACAAATTACTATTTGAATAAAGAAAACCAAGCGATAGCCAAGTTCCCAGTTGTTATCAAAAGATAATGCAACGCCCATAATAAACGGACTTATTGCAACCCCTAAACCATAAAAGCAATGCACAAGGTTAACGCATAAAGAATTATAGTTAACTGCAACGTAGTTATTAATTGCGGCATCTATTGCGCCTGCGCCAACCCCAAGTGGCAAAGAAAATAAGCAAAAGAATAGCATAGAGTTAGAAAGCGAAAAGCCGATTAACCCGATGGCAGTTAAAAGGGTGCTTATTGCAGTAACTAACCCCGTGCCGAATTTATTAATAATTTTTGCGCTAAAAAAACTAGCCACAACCGTTCCTAAAGAAATTAAAATGGTTAAAAAGTTAGCATAACTTATAGGCAAGTTTAAGTCAACATAAATGGCAGGCCAAGCCGCCCCAAGTAAAGAATCGGGTAGCCCTAAACCGATAAATATTAACGCAATTAGTAAAAATAAAATAGTTGCCATAATAACCTTTAAGTAAAATAATAGTAAAAAGATTATATCATTTTGCTTTTAAAATCGCAAGCAAATAAAAACCCCCGTTAAGTAACGGGGGATAAATATTAATGGTCTAATTTTATATGGCTTAACTTTTCAAGTTCGGTTGTTAAAAAGGTTAAAAAAACTTCCCTATCCAAATCGTCAATAAATTCAACTTTTCCATTATCGGTAAAGTCAATATCCGTTTTGCCAAAATGAACTTCGGTGTCAATCTTAACGTTAACCCTTTTGATTTTGAACATTTTAGTATAGACTAGGGCAAATAAACAGCAACTATCGTTAGTGGTAACCCTTTTATCCGGTTGGTTCGGTTCCCAGTATTTAGTATACATTGTTAACAAAAACTTACCTATATCGCCATATTGTTCTAGAGAATAAACAAAATCTTCAGTTAAGTGCGCCTTATATCTACCCATGTGTGATGGGCACATTAAAAGGGGAACGCCACTTTCCAAAACGATTTTGCAAGCATCAGGGTCGGAAGATAAATTAAACGAAATATGGTTTTTATAGTTTGGGTTGTCATAAGGCGAACCACCCATAAACACAATTTTAGGAATTTTATTTTTAACTTCAGGGTATTTGGTTAAAAGGTTTGCAATATTAGTTTGTGGGCCAAGCGCAACGATATAAATATCGCCATCCCCGTTCATTATTGTTTGATACATTGCATCAACTGCATCTAATTCAATAGGTTTTCTTGTTGGGGTTGACGGGGTATAACCACCCATACCTTCCTTTTGGTGAATAAATTCAGCCGTAGGGCTGACCCTTTTTAATGCAGACTTCGCACCGACAGCAACGGGAATATCTTTATTATATAAATCTAAAATATGCAAAATATTTCGTGTTGCTTTATCAATAGTAATATTTCCAACAATAGTGGTTAGCAATTCAACTTCAATGTTTTCATCAAAGAGTGCGTAAGTTAAACAGGCAGTATCGTCTACCCCTGGGTCACAGTCAATAATAAGTTTAATTTTGCCGTTAATAGTTTTATAATCGTTTTTATTGAATAAAGTTTCCATATAATTATTATATAAGGTTTTAATAAAAAATTGCAAGCCTTTTTATAATTTTTAAATTTTAAAAAATAAAAAGCAGTTTAAGTTTTAACCTAAACTGCTTTTAGCATTAATTTTATTTAAGATTATTTAACAACTGAAAGTGCTGCTTCAACAACCTTTTCAACGGTAAAGCCGTATTTAGCGAACAACTTACCAGCAGGTGCTGATTCGCCGAAAGTTTTCATACCGATAATCTTTCCGTCTAAGCCAACGTACTTGTACCAGCACATAGGTGAGCCTGCTTCAACAGCAACCCTAGCGCGAACTGCTGATGGAAGAACGCTTTCCTTATATTTTTCGCTTTGTGCTTCAAAGTCTTCAACGCAAGGCATAGAAACAACCCTAGCATCAACGCCTTGTTTAGCAAGTTCTGCTTTTGCGTTAACGGCAAGGCTAACTTCACTACCCGTTGCCATTAAAATAACATCTGGAACTTTTTTGTTGCTATCTCTTAAAATATAGCCACCCTTGAACGCGTCTTTACCCGTGCCGTCAAGCATAGGAATTGTTTGACGAGAAAGAACTAAGCAAGATGGGTTTTTGCCCTTTAATGCGCTAATCCAAGCAGCAGTAGTTTCCCTACCGTCGCATGGGCGATAAACTTTCATATTAGGCATAGCACGTAAACCTGCTAAATGTTCAATAGGTTGGTGTGTAGGGCCGTCTTCACCAACACCGATAGAGTCGTGGGTGAGAATATAGGTCACAGGTAATTCCATAATAGCAGACATACGCATAGCGTTCTTCATATAGTCAGAGAACACAGCGAAAGTTGCGCAGTATGGGATAAGGCTACCGTGTAAATACATACCGTTTACGATAGCAGCCATAGCGTGTTCACGGATACCGAAGTGCATATTTGAACCTGACTTATCGTTAGGTAAGAAATCGCCCCTTGACTTCATATTACTCTTATTAGCAGGTGCTAAGTCAGCACTACCACCGAT
>JAZRDW010000089.1:0-5334 GCA_045660505.1 Christensenellaceae bacterium
CGGCGAAACTATTTATTGAAACCTTTTCTACCCCTGGCGTTGATATTGTTATTGATAAAAGAATACCCGTTGCAGGGGGGCTTGGTGGCTCTTCAGCAGATATACCGCGCGTTCTTAAGGCAATGAATATTCTATACGATATCAAGGGGGATATGACCGTTTTAGCAAGCGATTTGGGTAGTGATTCTGCCTACATGCTAACGGGTGGCTATGCAGTAATAAAAGGGCGTGGGGAAATTGTAGAACCAACTAAAGCCGATAGAAAAATTTACCTATTAATTATTACTGAAAATGCAAGCATATCAGCAAGGGGCTGTTATAAAAAGTTTGATGAGTTAAACGAAAAAACTTCTCTCACTACAGAAAAGGCTAAAAAGGCCATATATAAAGGTGATTTGGAAGGGCTATTTGCGCTTATGAAAAACGATTTAGAAAAACCTGCCGTAAGCATAGTTCCTCAAATTAGCCATAACTTATACGCATTAAAAAAGGCAGGCGCAGTAAAGGCTATGGTTGCAGGTAGTGGGCCAAGTGTGTTCGGCGTATTCTATGATAAACTTTCAATGGAAAACGCTTTCAAAGCGTTATCTACACTATATAAAGGTCAGTTAATTAAAACGGAAACGATAGTTCCACAAGAATAAACAAAATTAAAAATCAACTAAATTCCACCGTGAATAGCGGTGGAGTTTTTTATTTTAAATGAAAGTATAAAAATTAAAATATATGTCAATAACTAAACCACTTAATAAAAAGGGGAAAATAATTAATGAAAAAAGCGTGCATAAGTTTTTTAATTATCGGCATAATAATTTTGTCGGCAATGTGTCTAAATCAATCGGATAAAAGGGTGGAAACGGAGTATCTAAGGATACATATTCGTGCTAATTCTAACGATTTAACGGACCAGTCTGTTAAGTATATGGTAAAGACGGCTGTAGTTGAATATTTAACGCCTTTTATTGCAGAGTGTAATAGTAAGGAAAAGGCGCAAGCAATGCTCTTAAATAATTTAAATGGCATAAACGAAGTGGTAGACGGCGTGCTTAAAGAACAAGGATTTAACTATACGGCCACCTCTTTAATAAAAAATGAAGAATTCCCTACCCGTGTATACGGAACGCTACAATTAGAAAGTGGGTTTTACGACGCGCTTATTATTGAATTAGGTAGTGGAAAAGGGGATAACTGGTGGTGTGTTGTTTATCCACCACTCTGCTTTACTAGTGGACAAAACGGGTGCGTTTACAAAAGCAAGATTTTAGATATTATTAGCCAGTTTATCAATTCAAGGAGTAAAAAACAAATATGAAAAAGGTGTTCAAAATAACTATTTTGGCAGTTATGGTATTGTTTATGGGGCTTTTAGCCACTTACACAACGTATACCAAGCCTACCCAACCGGCATACGCCGTTGTATATCAACAAGGCAGTTCTGGTAGCGTTATAAAAACTATTCAAACAAAACTAAAAAACTGGGGGTATTATAAGGGCAGTATTGATGGAATTTTCGGTTCGCAAACAAAACAAGCCGTGCGCTACTTCCAGCAAAAAAACGGACTTAAGGTTGATGGAATTGTTGGCAACCAAACACTTAAAGCATTAGGTATGAAAACAACTAATAATCAAACTCAATCAAGCACCTATACTGATGCCGATATTAACCTTTTAGCAAGGCTAATTTACGGCGAAGCCCGTGGCGAAAGTTACGTGGGGCAAGTGGCTGTTGGCGCTGTGGTATTAAACAGAATTAAAAGCGCATCATTCCCTAACACTATGGCAGGGGTAATATATCAAAGTTATGCCTTTACAGCCGTTGATGATGGGCAAATAAACTTACAGCCAAACGCTACGGCTAGGAAGGCTGCGCTAGATGCTATTAACGGTTGGGACCCATCTTACGGGGCATTATATTATTATAATCCAGCAACGGCAACTAGTTCTTGGATATTCACAAGAAAAACTACCGTAACAATCGGTAATCACGTATTTGCTATTTAAGGGGGAAATATAAATGCAAGAAAAAAAGAATAACGCAGTTGAAAAGGCCGAAAAGGTTGCTAATAAAAATACTAAAAACAAAAAGAAAGATACTTCTAAAAAAGCAAAAACGCCAAAAGCAAAAAAAGAAAAAGGGGGCTTTTTTAAGAAGTTAGAAGAAAGAAAAAGAAAGTGGAAAGAGCATAGGCTTAAAGTTAAAGAAGAAAAAGCCTTGTTAAGAGAACAAAGGGAAAAAGAGTTAGAAGAAAAAAGAATAGAACTTGCTAGGCTTAAGGCACACAGAAAGGCTGAAAAGGAAAAGGCAAAGGCAACTGCTTTAAGGGAAAGAAACAGGCAAAAAATGGAAATTAAAAAACGCAAGCAAGAACTAAAAGCCCAAAAGGAAGCAAGGCGTGAAATGCTTAAAAAGGAAAGCAAAAAAGAACGCCAAGAAAGAATTTTAAAAGAAAAGCAATTAAGAAAAGAACAACTTGAAAATAAAAGAAAAGAACGCTTAGAAAAGCGTAAATCTAAATTAGAATATAAAAGGGCAAAAAGGGAACAAAAAATAAAGGAAAGGCAACTTAACAAAGAAAGAAATAAGGGCGTTGGTGGTTGGATAGCCGCAGTAATTTCTTTGGGCGTAGCAACTTTAGTGTTAGCATCAGTATTAACTTTTAGTTTTTTAATGCCAACAACTGAAGATAGTTTTTTAGAAGCAAGTTATCAAAAAGCCTTCTATGGTACGGTGGAAGAAGTGGATAACATTGATTATAACCTATCAAAAGCCCTAGTTACCGTAGATAAAGGGGCGTTGCAAAAATACTTGGTGGATACTGCCATTGAAGCCGAACTTGCCGAAAACGATTTGCAAAGTTTACCACTTAAAGATGAAAGCAAGTATTACACAACAAAACTTATTAATCAAATAGGGGATTATTCTAAATATTTAAATAACAAACTCATTAACGGCGAAAGTTTAACTAATAGTGATTTAGAAAGTTTAAGAAGTTTATATTTAGCAAACCTAACCTTAAAAAATTCTTTACAAGAAATGATTAGTGGTATGGGTGAAAACTTTTCTTTCTCAAATATGCTTAATAGCCAAGATAGTATCGTGCTAAAGGGTTTTGATAATTTGCAAAATCTTTCGGTGGGCTACCCAGAACTTATTTATGACGGGCCTTTCTCTGACGGGCTTGATAATAGGGAAGTTAAAGGTATAACAGGGGCTGAAATTAGCGAACAACAAGCCAAAGAAAAGTTTATAAAGATATTTAAAGATTATAACCTAGAAGACATAAAAAACGCAGGTATGGCTATGGGGAATATAGAGTGCTATAACCTTCAAGCAATGGTAGACGGCGACCTTTTATACGCGCAACTTTCTAAAAAGGGTGGGCATTTAATAATGTTCTCTTACGCAGGTAATTGTGAAAGTGTTAATTGTGATAAAGAAAGGGCAATTAATAAAGCCCAAACCTTTTTAACCGAACTTGGTATTGATAACATGAAAGCCGTATGGGTAAATTTAGCAAATAACGTTTACACTATTAACTTTGCTTTTGAACAAAACGGGGTTATAATTTATTCAGACTTAATTAAGGTAAGGGTATGTGCAGAAAGCCAAATGGTTTTAGGTATAGAAGCCACCACCTATTATTTAAACCATACTGAAAGGGTAATAGAAAAACCACTTTTAACTAAAGCAAATGCAGTAGAAAAAATTTCAAACAGCATTTCGCCAAAAACTGCACGCTTAGTGGTTGTTCCCGTTGGAAACAATGGTGAAAAGTTATGCTATGAAATTAGTGGGGAATATGAAAATTCAACCTATTATATATATATAGATGCCGTTAACGGAAAGCAAGTTGAAATGTTTAAGGTTATTGAAACAACCGAAGGTCAATTATTAATATAAAACGAATAAAAGCCTAAAGGCATAATAAAAAAGCGTTAGTCAAAAAACTAACGCTTTTATTTTTTTGTTTTTAATTAAATTCTGTTTACTAAAACTTCATTTTCATATTTTTCAATTTCATTAAATAGTTCACTATCGGTTGGAACGCCTTCTTGAATACAATATTTTTCCCAAATATCGCCAAAAGGTAGTGTTTTAATACTTTCTTGTTTTACGATAAGTTCGGTCAATTTATTATTGTCTTGCAAATCTTTTAGGTAAGCGTTAGGGGTAAGCATTGCTAAGAGAAGTGCTTTTTGCCAACTGCGATAACCTATTACCCATGATGCAATCCTATTGATGCTAGCATCAAAATAGTCAAGCGCCATATAAACTTTATCTAAAGCATCACAACGCACAATTTCTTTAGCCATTTCTTTAGTTTCATCATCAAATAAAACGGTGTGGTCACTATCCCAACGGATAGGGCGTGTAATGTGCAACGCAATTTCATCAAAGAATGTAAGCATAGCAGGTATTTTATCAGAAACAACTTCGGTTGGGTGGTAGTGGCCGTTATCCATTAAAGGTAAGCAACCGTCGTGCATGCTTGCAAATGCAAGTGAAAATTCTGCGCTCCCTACCGTGTATGCTTCTACGCCTATGCCGAACACTTTTGATTCAACGCAAGGCTTAACTAACTTTTTATCAAAAGGTTCAGATAAAATTGCTTCAATACTTTCTTTATAGCGAATCCTTGGTCCTAACCTATCGGCAGGGATATCCTTAAATCCGTCCCCCGTCCAAATATTCATAACGCAAGGGAAGCCTGTTTCTTTAGCAAAGTATTCAGAAATTCTAATACATGCTTTGCCGTGTTCTATCCAAAAATCCCTTGTGTCTTTATCTGGGCTAGATAGGGTTAAACCATCTTTAACTTTTGCGTGTGAGAAAAAGGTTGGGTTAAAGTCTAAACCAGTGTTGTATTTTTTAGCAAGGTCAACCCACTTCTTAAAATGCCTTGGTTCAATTTTATCTCTATCAACAAACCCATCTTCTTCAAAAATAGCGTAGCAAGCGTGTACGTTAATTTTCTTAGTGCCAGGGCATAAAGCCATAACTTTTTCCATATCGGCAATAAGTTCTTCAGGTGTTCTAGCCTTGCCTAAATAATTACCCGTTGTTTGTATTCCACCTGTCAAAGGACCGTCTTGGTCAAACCCCTTAACGTCATCACCTTGCCAGCAATGTAAAGATATAGGTGCTTTTTTAACACGGCTTATCGCTTGGTCTGTATCTATTCCGTATTTAGCGTAAATTTCTTTTGCTTGTAAATATCTATCGCACATAGTATTCTCCTTAAAGTGAATAAGATAATTTTTTATGTTTTAATTATACCATTATATTAACTTTCGGTCAAGGACTTTTTTTAATTAAAAAATATATTTAAAACA
>JAZRDW010000090.1:0-1948 GCA_045660505.1 Christensenellaceae bacterium
ATTTGTGCTCTACGGGGTGCGATATAATTTATGCATTTATACCTAGCGTTTGCCCACACGAATGGGAGTTAACTGAAGTTTTGCAAGCACCAACTTGCGTTGAAGATGGTGTTGGCGAATATTATTGTGATTTATGTGGCAATGAAAAGGGTGATGCTATTTTAAAAACGGGGCATAAATTTGGCAGTTTAACAAATAGTTCAACCCACCACTATAAACAATGTGAAAATTGTAGTGAAAAATCCGAAAACCAAGAACATACCTTTATTAATATTGAAGGCAAGCAAAAGTGTTCGGTTTGTCTTTATGAAAAAGGGCAATTATCAGGGGAATTAGAGTTCCACTTTATCATGCTTGGTAATGATAATGCAGGCGATTGCGTTTATATTAAGGCTGGGGAATACGATATTTTAATTGATGCCGGTAGCGAAAAGAATAGCATTGATGATATACAAAATTACTTAAGCACCCGTGTTTTAGATAATACTTTAGAATTTGTTATCATCACCCACGCTGATGGGGACCATATTGCAGGTTTTTCAAAAAGGGACGGCAGTATTTTTGACCTATTTAATTGCCAAACTATAATTGACTTTCCACTTTCAGATAAAATCACAAATTTATATAGTGAGTATAAGTTGGAACGCCAAGATGAAGTTTTAAACGGCGCAACCCATTACACGGCTTTAGAGTGCTATAATAATCAAAACGGCGCGCAAAGAGTTTATAATTTAACTAGTGACGGCAGTATAAAAATGGAAATTTTATACAACTATTACTATGAAAACACTTCTGGTGATGAAAACAATTATTCAGTATGCGTAATGTTTTATCATGGCGACCGTCAGTTTTTATTCACAGGGGACTTAGAAGTTGCAGGCGAAACTAAACTTGCCCAAAAGTATGATTTTACTATGGTGGAATTATTTAAGGCAGGGCATCACGGCTCACCAACTTCTTCAAACGAAATTTTGTTAAAAGAAATACAGCCAAAAATTTGCGTTATTACTTGCTGTGCAGGGAACACCGAATACACAGACTTTTTGCCAAACACCTTCCCATCAAGGGCAGTTTTAGATAGAATTGAAAAATATACCGATAAAATTTATATTCCTACCTATGCTGAAATAGCAGTTGATAGTGATAAGCCAACAACAACTTTTAAAGGCAAAGAAATTACCAACTATAAAGAATCAAATGTATTTAAAGAATTAAATGGTAATATAGTTGTTTTATCTAAACCTGACGCAGAAGTTTTTGTAGAGTGTTCAAATAATAACACTATATTAAAAGACACAACTTGGTATCAAAACCAACGCCTATTGTGGCAAGATGCTATGTATAATTAAAAGTTGAATAAAATATAAAATTGAACGCATACTACCTTTACGGAGGAATGTATGCAAGAACAAGGTATTGTAAGAAGAATTGATGAACTAGGTAGGCTTGTTATACCAAAGGAATTACGCAAAACTTTAAGAATTAGGGAAGGCGACCCTTTGGAAATTTATGCAAGTAAAGATGAGTTAGTGCTAAAAAAATATTCGCCTATTTGTTCGCTAAAAAATTATTCGTCAGCCGTTGCTGATGGAATTGAAGAATTGCTTGATAAAACTTGTATTATTACCGATTGCGATAGTGTTATTTACACTTCAAACGGCAAAATGAAAGATATTTTAGGCAAAAATATTTCTAGTGAACTAGACGGCGTGTTAAAAGAAAGAAAAAGCCTTTTATTATCACGTGCAGACGGAAGTAGTATCGTTTCAGTAATTTCAAACGATAATATGGAAGCCGAAAATCAAATTATTGTGCCTATCATTAACGCAGGCGACTGCTATGGTGCAATTATAGTTTTTGATAAGGATAAAACTAATAGGTTTTCTTCTTCCGATTTAAGGTTAGTTCAATTAGGTTCGTCATTTTTATCTTCTCAATTAGAATAAAT
>JAZRDW010000091.1:0-5354 GCA_045660505.1 Christensenellaceae bacterium
AAACCTCGTCGTTTGAAAAAAATTGTCGAATTTGAATACTAAAAAAAGGCTTATCGTAATTAAAATATAAAGGTATTTTTTGTATGGATAGGGAAATTGAACAGGGCTTTATTAAAAATTACATAGATAAAAAAGCCCCACACGGCAAAATCGTTATATTTTTTAGTGAAAAGTTTGATTTTAATTTTGCCTATAATTTGGGGGAACAATTATCAAATAATAACAAGGTTGTATATTATCTTAAAAGTGAAAAAGAGCCTTTTTCTATTGATAATCTTTGCCACCTTTTTAATTTACACGAAGATATTAGATTATCAATCAGTTTGGATAGCAATTCTATAAAAACGGCAACTTACTTTTCAGTTGTTAGGAACATACCCTTAATCTATATAACTAATAATTTTGAAGTTGACCAAGTTAATAATAGCCTTTTAATAAAAAACGGCGAAGAGATAGATGTAATTAACACAAATATAAACAAATATGAAATAATAAATAAGCCTTTTTGTAATCTAAAAGCAGAAATTTTTGCTTATTTAGTAGATAAAGCGTTTAGTATATTTGATTATTATATAACAAACCTATTCACAAATTCACCTTTTTTGCAAGGTAAAGCAAATGAACTTTTACTTAGTATAGAAAATGCTAAAACATTAGTAATAGAAAACTACGCTTTTAGTAAAGAAAAAATTTTAGAAGAAATTATAAAGATAAACAATATTAATGTGCAAAACCAAAAAGTGTTTTTCAATAGCGCAACTAATTTTTTTGAAATCTTATCAAATAAAAACGTTGCTAACGGCAAAAAAATGTATATTGATTGCTTAATTTTGCACTACTTTAAGAAAGCATTATATCTTGAAGACAGCATTTTTCCACCATCTTATAATGAACTAGCAGAGAAAATGGCAAAGTTATTAGGCATAAAAAATAGTCAGCCACTTTTTGAAATAAAAAAGCAAATTAAACTTTTTAATAGCCTTAATAATTCTATTTTAGGTAAAATTGATGCTTATATAAAGCAATGTGAAAAGTTTTTAATTGCAAGTAAGAAAGAATATTTAAGGCTAGGTGGAAAGGTAAACAAAATAACCTTAAAGGAAAAAGAAATTTTAAAATGTTCAGGCGATTTTTTATCCCTTAATATTTTAAGTGCCATTAGGGAAACCTATTTGATAAAAAAATAAATAAATATAGTATAAAAAAGTTAAGTTTTGGCAAAACTCTCCGTGTAAAAAACGGGGAGTTTTTATGTTTAAAAAAATTTTAGTTTGCTTTTTATCTTTACTTTTAATATTCGGCATTGCTATTGTCAACAAAAAGCCGATTTTTAGTGGGTATGCTAGTAATTTTGAAGTGTATTTAGGGGAAAGTTCTTCTAATGCAAAAATAGTTAATGCTAGCAAAATTGACTTCTTATTTTTAAATAAAGTGTGTGGCGAAAGTTTTAAGATAGATAGTTTAGATTTTAATATAGATAAATTTTTAGTTAAGCAAAATGCTAAAATTGTGTTTATAGAAGAAATTGAAAGTGGAATATCCATTTATGCCTATTCTAGAACTATTAAGTATAAAAAGAGAATAAAAGGCAAAAAGGTTAACTTGCAAATTTTTATCCCAAAAGATATAGAAAATACAAAAATAACCGTTGGAACGCCGATAATTTATGGAAGTTTTTAAAATTTATAAGTATAAAAAATTTTTTTAAGTTAATAATTAGGTTGAAAATTAAAGGAGAGAAAATATGAACAAGAAAAACAAGTTTTTAACTTTTATGAAGAAGAACGCATTATATTTTATTTTAACGGGGTGTATTTTAGCAGTAGGGCTATCAGTAACTTTAATGTTAATTGCACAAGAAAATAATAGCGTGCAAGTGGACGTGCCGGTAATTGAAACCCCATTGCCAGATGATACAAACAAGCCGTCATCAACGCCAGACGATAATGAAGTTGTAGAACCCGTGCAAAAGCCTATTACTTTTATTATGCCTGTAGATAATACAAGTTCTATTGTAGAGTATAGTGAAGAATTAACTTGGTGTAGCACCCTTTCACGCTTTGAAGTACACAAGGCAATGGACTTTTTTGCCCCAGAAGGCAGTAACGTATACGCCGTTTATGATGGCGTTGTTGAAAGCGTAACTTCAACCTTTTTACAAGGCGTATCAATCACTATAGACCACGGAAACGGATTAAAAACCGTGTATAATTCACTTGCAGACGGTGACCAAGTGTTCGTTGGGCAAATAGTTAACCAAGGCGATATTATAGGCGAAGTATCCGTTACAAATCGTCAAGAATATAAAGACGGCGCACACTTACACTTTGAAGTTTTAGAAAATAATATTTCTATTGACCCTATTAAATATTTATCAATTAACGAAAAATAAAATTTATCCTTTATAATAGGTTATCAAAATTAATTACCCCGAATAAAATATAACTAGTATTTTATTTGGGGTTTTTAATATGCAAAAAAGAATATGCGCACTTTTATCTATTATAATTTGTTTAGTTAGCGTTGTTTGTTTTACTTCTTGCACGCACAAGGAAGGCAATTTATCTAGTTATGATATTGATATTTCTATTAGTGGCAAAGAAGTTATAGGTAGTGAAACTTTTAACTATTATAACGATACTGAAACAAGCATAAAAGAACTAAAATTTAACCTTTTTGGCAATGCGTTTAGAAAAGATGCAATCTATCCACCTATAAATTTAAGCCATACTGCTAAGGCTTACCCTTACGGGATAAACTACGGAGATATGTGCATAGAAAAAGTTAGTGCTAATAAAAAAGATTTAACTTTTGAAATTTGTGGTGTGGATAAAAATATCCTTTTAGTGCAATTAGAAAGTGAAATTTTCCCAGAAGAAAGAGTTAGTGTTGATATTGTTTTTAGGTTGAATTTAGCAAAGGTTATTGCAAGAACGGGGGTAAACGATAAAACTATTAACCTAGCAAACTTTTACCCACAACTTTGCGCTAGAGATGAAAATGGGTTTTACGAGTGCGTTTATTATTCCACGGGCGACCCTTTTTATAGCGATATAGCAAACTATAACGTTAGCATTACGGTAGATAGCAGTTATATTATTGCATCAAGTGGAAAACTTATAAACCAAACCGAACAGAACGGCTTAAAAACAGCAAAGTATAGCCTTTCTAAAGCACGCAATTTTGCTTTTGTTTTATCAAAAGAATTTAATATTTTAACTAGTGAAGTAGACGGCGTTGAAATAAATTATTACTATTATAATGATTTAACCCCTGATAAATCAATGGAATACGCCGAAAAAAGTTTAAGTTATTTTAGCAATACTTTTGGGGAATACGTTTACAATAATTATTCAATAGTTCAAACGCCCTTCGTTCAAGGTGGTATGGAATACCCTGCGCTTGTTATGATAAGCGATAGTTTATCCCCAGAAGAATTTGGCGAAGTTATCGTGCATGAAACGGCGCATCAATGGTGGCAGGTTGCAGTAGGGAATAATGAAATTGAATATGGCTTTTTAGATGAAGGTTTAAGCGAATATTCGGTAGTTTTGTTTTATGAAAATCATGGTGAATACGGCTTAACAAGGGAAAGTTTAGTTAAAAGCGCACTGCAAACTTATAAAATATATTGCTCTGTTTACGATAAGGTTTTTGGCAAAGTAAATACTAGCATGGTTAGAAGTTTAACTACCTTTGATAGTGAATACGACTATGTTAATATAGCCTATATTAAGCCTTGCATTATGTATGATAATTTAAGGCAAACCATAGGCGAGAACAGGTTTTTTGAAGGGCTTAAAAGGTATTATAAACAATATAAATATAAAAACGCTAACCCCTATGATATAGTAGGAGTTTATGAAAAAATAGGTGCAGATACAAACGGGTTTTTCACTTCGTTTTATGACGGAAAGGTTATTTTATAAAAAGTAAAGATTGCCTAAATTTAAAATAAAGGCAATCTTTTTTAACTTTAATATATCAAACGACAAAAAAATAAGTAAAAAAATAAAAAAGTGGGGAAAAACATAATTAAATAAATATTATTTATTGACAAAGTTTAATTAAAATGTTAAACTATTTGAGTATAGACTTTAGATATTATTGAGGTTAAGATGAAAAAAGTTCTTAAATTAGTTTTAACTGTTGCGCTTGCTGTTTTAACTGCTATCAGTATGGTGGCTTGTGTTGATAACGGCGGAAGTAATTCTTCTAAGAAGGGGGTTTCAGGCTCAGTTGTTTCTGGCAATATTTTTGAAATAAGAAAATATTATGCTAAAGAAGGCGAAACTGAACTTGTTATTAGCAAAGAAGCGCTTAACTTAACGGATAACGTTGAAAAAATTCGCATTAAATCAAATGCTTTTGCATCAAACTCTACTTTAACAAAAATTACCGTTAGTGCAGACGTTTTTGAAATCAGCCAAGGCGCATTTGCTAAAATGACTGCTTTAGAAAGTTTGGAATTACCATTTGTTGGTAGGTATTTTAATTCTGATGCTTTCTTAACGGGTGGTCAAGCAGTTGAAAAGGCTGTTGATGCTGAAAGAACTATTGCACATTTATTTGGCGAAGATGAATATGATAAAGGTTCACAAATAACAGTTAAATACGGCACGGAAAGTAAAACCGTTTATGTGCCTGAAACTTTAAGTTCAGTTGTTATTAACAACACAACTGCAAAAGAATATAATATTCCTATGTATGCGTTCAACGGCGTAACTAAATTAACTAATATTGAACTTAAAGGCAATATCGTTGGTATCGGCGAATTTGCATTTGAAAACGTTGCAAATATTAACACTTTAACGTTACCAGCAACGGTTAAAAATATTTATAAAGGCGCATTTAAGGGCGCAAGAATTCAAAACATCTTATTAGATGCAACCGCAACAGACGTTCAAATTTCTGCTGATGCTTTTGCAAATATGTCATTACTTAACTACTTTGGTAAAGCCGTACAAACTATTCCAGCATATACACTTGATTTTGCTGGCGTAAACCTTTCATCAATCGGTGCAAATGCATTTAACCTTTCAGCAACAAAAATTAGTGCTGGTGCAAACGCAAACGAATATTCTTTAGAAACCCCAACCTTTAACTATAGCGTAGTCAACTTTAACGGTTTATTAAAGAGAGTATTTAACGTTGAAATCTAATAATTAAACAAATTAAAAAGGTCTAGCAATTTGCTAGGCCTTTAATATTTTAAAAAATTATATTAAATTGAAACAAGTTTTTAGATTATGTGTTAAAATAGACTAGGAGAATAAATTATGGGTTTTTTAATCGTTGTATTATTAACAGTTTTATCCATTTGTGGAAATTCTTTTCTTCTTAAGTTAAGGGAA
>JAZRDW010000092.1:0-3943 GCA_045660505.1 Christensenellaceae bacterium
CAGCCCTATCTTTTTTGTTTTCTGCTTATAAAATTGATAGTGAAAATTTAGAAGTTATAACGGCGCTTGCCGACCTTTACGCTAATATGAACTTAATGGAAATATCAAATAAATACTGGTTTATTTATCTTGATAAGGCGCTAAAAGAACAATTAGCCATTGCTTATGAAGAACTTGCAATAAATTATTTTTATTTGGATAATTTTTGGAGTTCAAGTTATTATTTTCATAAAAAATTATCAGTTGACGGGTTTATTTCTAAAGAAGGGTTAAGCCAAGAAATTATAGACTTTTTTTCTGGTGAAGAACTTAAAAAAACTGCGTATAGGGTAGTTTATCCACCAGAGAGAGCAAACTATTCTTACGAAGTTAAAAAGGCAAAGCATTTTATTGCCGTTGGGGGTTTTTCTGAAGGTGCGTTAGAACTAAGTAAAATACCACTAGAACAAATGGATGAAGAAACTTTAGGCGAACTTGCCGTTTGTTATTTTATGAGTGATGATTTAGATAAGGCTGAAGAAGTTTGCAGGTATTCACTTAAAAAACACGGCGATAATATAACTGCATTTTGCCATCTTTCAACCATTTACGATATGAAAGAAGATTTTGATAATAGTGAATTTTATTATCAAAAAGCACTTGCTTTAAGAACGGGTGATAAAGGTGAAAGTTATAAAATTGCCACCTGTGCAATAGAGCGTCAAGACCACGAAAACGTGTGTAAATGCATTGAAAAGATTTTAGAAGAACGCCCTTATGAATACGCAATGCGCTTTTTTTACGCATTATCTTTAGCCAACCTTAAAGATTACGAAAGGGCTGAAAAAGAACTTAAAAAAGCATATTTAATTGACCCGTCTGACCAAGCGATTAAATTTTATTTAGATTATATTACGGGGCTAAAAAACGAAGGTAGTGATTACCTAGATTTGATGCCGTTTAATTATATTAAAGATATGCCTGAAAAGGTCGTTAATGATTTTAAGAAAAAGGTTAGTTCACTAATTAAACACCCTGACAGAATATATTCAGCATTAAAAAAGCAAGATATAAAAACTATGGTTTCTTGGGGGTTAAAGTGTAATGATTCCGACTTAATGCACGATATAGCGTATATGCTTTCATTGTGCTTTACGCCTTTTGCAAAAAATCTAGTTTTAGAAACTTTGCTTTTGCCTGATATTAGGGAAGAAACTAAAAGAGTTTTAACCTACGTGTGTATAGTAAACGGGGTTAAGGAAAAATTCGGCGCTGTTGCAAGTAGTTTTTTCGTTAAAGTTAAGCCTAAAAAATTGCTTTGTGAAAAAGATAAAAAAGATGGTGGATTATATCTTTCTGCATACGCCCTTTGTATTTCAAAAATGCTATTTTTTGACGTAAAATTAGATAAAATAGCAAAGGTTTGCGATAGGGTTTATAAAACGCTTAAAGGGGTTATTACCGAAGCCGAAGTGACTAATGAAGAAATTGCAGGGTTAATGCTTTATTTGTGTGAATTTGACCTGTATTCTAGTGTGGAAAGGGTGACTAAAACCTTCACCATAACTGATAAAAAATTAAAAACGCTAAAAAAATTATTTGAAGGAAATAAAAATGGTAAAAATAATTGATATTGACAGTTTGTTTGATAAATACATTGAAGGGTTTGTGTACGCAAATATAGGCAAGGTTAAACCTGAAGAAATTGAAAATAAAATTCCAGAACTTTATATTAAGTTCGGCAATGAAAAACTTAAGGAATTAGATGGCAAAACACCTAACGAATATTATAACGATTTTAGTGGTGAAGAACTTTTAACTTGTTTAGAAACCCACTTAAAAGATGAAGTTGCTATTTCAGACTTTTTGTGCGAAGCAATTATCAAAAATCCTAGTAATGAAGATTGTTTAATTAAGGCGTTAGATAAGCAAGATAACGAACAATTCCTTTTATACGTTTTGAATATGCTTGCCGATATAAATTCTAAAAAGCCTATAAAAAAATATTTAGAGTTTATTCTTTGGGATTATAATGAAACCGTTAGGGAAGTTGCAACTGAAATTTTGTGTAATTTTGCCGAAGATATTAAGGAAGATATCTTAAAAGAATTTAATGAAGTTTCTTCTAATAAAAAAGCCTGCTTAACTGAAGTTTTATCAAACTGCAAAAATGATGATAGGGTTTTTGATATTTTAGTTGCTGAATTTGTTAAAAACCAAAAAGAAATACCAATTTATGCAAATTATTTAGCAAAATACGGTGATAATAGGGCAATTCCATTTTTACTAGCATCAATTGAAAATGAAAAGACCCCTTATAGCGACTTTGAAGAATTAAGGTTTGCCATAGAAGCGCTTGGTGGTGAATACACTAAAGAAAGGGACTTTACAAAGGATAAAACTTTTAAGAAGATAAAAGGTAGTGCATTAGAAAAATCTTCTACAAAATTAGACGATTAATCTTAAAATTTTTGTAATTTTTACTTTTAGAAGATTAGTATAATTAAATAAGAAAACTATTAAAAGAACAAATTAAAATCTAGTTTGTTCTTTTTTATTTTTGAAAAAAATAAGGGTATAAAAAGAAAAAATTTGCTAAAAATATTCTTATAAAACATAAGGGGATAATAATTATGTCTAAAAGAAAAAATAAAAAGTCAAAAAACAAGGTAGTTAAACTTACTGATGAGCAATACGGCGCATATATTTCTGCATTAAAAGATGAAAAACCACCTATGCTAATTAGTAAAAACCAAAAAGAAAGTTAATTTTGCCTTTTAGAAAAGGGGGTAAAATTAAACCTTTTACCAAAAAATAAACAAAAATAATTTTAATAAAGAATAAAGGTTGCTTTTTTAAGGCAACCTTTTTCATTTTTTTGAGTTTTTAGTGCAAAATAACCTTAAAAATTCTTGAAATTGCTTTTAAATAATGTTATAATGTAAAAGTATAATTTTAAAATAAAATAATGCTATTTATAGGTGCAAAAATGAAAAGAACTCAACTTAAAGAAATTTTTAAAAACCCTACACAATTTACTAACCAAGAAGTGACCGTTTGCGGTTGGGTTAGAACTGTGCGTGATAGTAAAGCGTTTGGCTTTATTGAAATTAACGACGGTTCTTATTTTAAGAACTGCCAAATCGTTTTTGATAGGGAAAAAGTAGTTAACTATGATGAAATTGCTAAACAAAACGTTGGCGCATGCTTAAAGATTAACGGTGCGTTAATTTTAACACCAGAAAATAAACAACCTTTTGAAATTAATGCAAATTCTATTGAAGTGTTAGGCACATCAACCCCAGAATATCCATTGCAAAAGAAAAGGCACACTTTAGAATTCTTAAGAAGTATGCCACACTTACGCCCAAGAACTAATACTTTTAACGCAGTATTCAAAATCCGTTCTGAAGCGGCTTATGCAATCCATAGTTTCTTTAATGAAAGGGGTTTTGTTTACGTTCACACCCCTATTATTACGGGTAGTGACTGTGAAGGTGCAGGCGCAATGTTCCAAGTGACCACACTTGATTTGGATAATATCCCTATGGAAGATGGCAAAACTGATTATAACCAAGATTTCTTTGGTAAAAAGGCAAGTTTAACCGTTTCCGGGCAATTAGACGTTGAAAATTTTGCACTTGCCTATGCAAACGTATATACCTTTGGCCCAACTTTTAGGGCAGAACACTCAAACACCGTTCGGCACGCAGCAGAATTTTGGATGATTGAACCTGAACTTGCTTTTGCTGACCTTGCTGATGATATGGACTGCGCTGAAGATATGGTTAAATATATTATCACTAGAGTTATGGATACTTGTAAAGAAGAAATTGAATTCTTAAACAACTTTATTGATAAAGGCTTAATTGAAAGGTTAAACAACGTAAAAAATAACGAATTTAAGCGTTTAACTTACACCGAAGCCATTGAAATTTTAGAAAAGGTTAAAGATAGGTTTGAT
>JAZRDW010000093.1:0-1965 GCA_045660505.1 Christensenellaceae bacterium
CTTTGATAAAGTTTATGAAGTTGGTAGAATTTTTAGAAACGAAGGTATGGATAGGTCACACAACCCAGAATTTACCACCGTTGAAATGTACCAAGCATATAGCGATTACTTTGATATGATGGATTTAATTGAAGATATGTATCGCACCATAACCGTTAAGGTTTGTGGAACTGATAAAATCACTTATCAAGGCGTTGATATTGATATGGGCAAAAAGTGGGAAAGACTTACCATGATTGAAGCCGTTAAAAAATACGCTGGCGTTGATTATAACGACTGGGCTAGTGATGAAGAGGCTAGGGCTGTTGCTGAAAAAATGAACGTTGTTGTTGAAGAAGGTAAAGATGCAACTAAGGGTCACGTTTTAATTGCGTTCTTTGATGCTTTTGTTGAAGAAAAGTTAATTCAACCAACAATTATTTACGATTACCCTGTTGAAAATTCACCACTTGCTAAAAGAAAACCATCAAACCCAGCGTTCACTGAAAGGTTTGAATACTTTATGTATGCAAGGGAAATGGGCAATGCGTTCTCTGAATTGAACGACCCTATTGACCAAAAAGAAAGGTTTGTTAAACAAGTTGAAGAAAAGCGTGCTCGTGGTGGTAACGATGCACAAGTGGATGAAGATTTCGTTACAGCATTAGAATACGGCTTGCCACCTACAGGTGGTTTAGGCTTTGGCGTTGATAGGTTAGTTATGCTTTTAACCGATAGCGCATCTATCCGTGACGTAATTTTATTCCCAACAATGAAACCTATTAAAAAATAATAAGTTTTAAGGATAATAATGGATAATAAAATAACAAAAAATAGGCTTTCAAACTTTTTAGCATACGAGTGGATTTTAATTATTATAGTGTGTGTAGCGCTTATCTTTGTATGGGAAATTGTTTACACGGTTGGCGCAGTTAGGCTAACTGCTGGGCAAAAGTTTAATTTTTATTTTGATGAACGGGTTGATGGGAAAACTGATGCCGTTTATCAAGTAATTTCTGACGACGTGTTTAGTTATGACGTTATTACGGTGACCGGCGAACAGTTATCCGGGGACTTTAACGTTTTAACGGCTAGGCTTGCAATTCAAGAAGGGGATATTTTATTTACCACAAACAAACAAGAATATACCCAAGTTGAAGAAGGCAGTAATGAGGTGCCTACTGCAAAAAAAGTTCGCGTTAAGGAAATGATTGATGACGTAGGTCTTTATTCGCTAGAACAAATGCTTAAAGACGGGCAAGATTACCTATTGCAAGAATTTTTTGTGTCAGGGGCTGATTACACGGCATTTAATTCGTTTAATCAATCAAACATAGATAAAACTAAAGTAGAAAAAGTTTTTAGGGAACGCCTTAAAAACGATAACCGTTTTAGAAAAGAAAGCCAAATTTTAGATGGTATTAAACTTGAAGAAAAACGGGTTGAAAGCCTTTATAAAAACTTAATAGATTTTGCTAAAGTTTTAGCATTAAAAGATACTTGTCCAGAATTGTTTACTATTTATACTAAGGGTGAACAAAGTTTAGCATTTTCAACGGATAGTGACGATATAAATAGGTGGACTAGCGTTGTTAACGCTGAAAAAAATAACGGCAGAGAAAACCAAATTTACGCAATAAATTTAGGTGCGTTTACTTCATCACAATATTTTGATAATAAAACTAAAAGCAATCCGTCAAAATTCTTCACCTTAACTGGTAGTGAATCTGCAGAAAATATTTGCGTTACGGTGTTTAACTTTAAGTCTTATCAACCACACTTACAATACGAAACTATATCGTTTATAAACACTTTTATTAAAGAGTGTTCAACAATTTTAGATTAATTAAAGGTTAATATAAAAACAAATGAAAGGTAAATTTATCACTTTTGAAGGTTGTGAAGGGGTTGGCAAATCCCACCAAATAAGAAGATTAGAAAATTATTTGCAAGAAAATAATATTCACTATTATTTAACGCGTGAAC
>JAZRDW010000094.1:0-1455 GCA_045660505.1 Christensenellaceae bacterium
AGGCCCTGCAGGGTTAACCGACAGTATTTACGCTAGCATAGGCGATACAACCGTTACTGCTGATACAATTATTCCACTTGCACTAACAAGTGAAACCCCATTATCTACAATGAACGTTACTAACAACGCCGTTGATATTACCGAAGACGGGTTCTATTTAATTTCGTATTCTGCTTTCGGTTCGGTTGCCGACCAAACTGAATTTGAAACTTCGCTATACGTTAACGACACGCCTGTTGCAAATGAAAGTTTAACTTTTGTTAATGGTGAGGGTGGTGGTAGTAAAACCATTTTGCTTTCACTATCTAGTGGGGATAGCGTTGCTATCTATAACACTTCAACTTCTACTGCAACTTTAACTGGTGCGTCAATTTTAGTGGCAAAGGCTGGGTAACAAACTAAAAATGCTAGTGAATTTTCACTAGCATTTTCTTTATTATTTATTTTAATCTATTAAATATGATACGCGTTTTAATGATAAACGCCTTCTCATATAAGGGTGATATTTAAGCCCTTCTTCTTTTAGTTGTTCACTAACGCCTATTTCATCACAAGTGGTTACTGCACCTGCCCTTTTCATTAAAGAAAACATTTCTTCATAACTTGGAACAGACAAAATAATTTGGCGAATTTTTTGCCAGTTATCTTCTATTAACTTTAAGTCTAAATTATCGGTAATAGTATCAGGGGTGTTTAGTTTTATAACTTCATCTTTTAACGCCCCGTAATGAGAATAAACGTCTTCCCAGTCAATAACTTCTTTATGTGCTTTAACTGAAGTCTTTTCTAAAAGTTTTTGATATTCTTTCATAATAAGCAAGGTTGCAACGCCAACCTTTTTGCCGTGAAAATCACTCAACTTGCCGTCAAGCAGTTTTTTACACTCCCAAAAGTGTGATAAAATATGTTCTGTGCCACTTGCAGGGCGAGAGTTTTTTACAAAACTCATACCTAAACCCGTTAGTAATAACCCTTCAAAAACTGCGCTTGCACTCTCTTCACTATCCATTGTAATTTGGTCTGCTAAAGCCATTATTTTATCTGTTGCTTGCCTTGTTAAATTAGCAACTTTTTCACAATAATATTCACCCGTTAATATGCTTGATACTTGCCAGTCAATTAACCCTATATACTTGCCTATCATATCGCCAAAACCAGCAGACTTCAATTCCTTTGGTGATGATGCAAGTATTTTAGTATCGGCAATTACAACTTCTGGGGATTTTGCAGGATATGTAATCTTAAAATTGCCGTTAGTTAATGGTGCGCAATATGATGCAAAGCCATCCATACTTGGTGCAGTTGCAAATAAGCATAAAGGCTTATTTAATTCAGCCGCCGCCTTTCTACAAATATCGTGCAATGAACCTGTGCCAACCGAAATAACGCCGTCAGTTTCAGATAATAGTTCTTTAATAACTTCAACTTCCTTTACGGTTGCTTCCCTTAAATTTT
>JAZRDW010000095.1:0-2791 GCA_045660505.1 Christensenellaceae bacterium
TTTATCTAAATAATCAAAAATATTGCCACAATTTTTTGATAGGGTTGCTAATGGTGAAAGTCTATCTGCATTTTTAATTTCTATTGCACTTAAAAGGTCATCACTAATACTTTTTAAACGGTCATACTGAGTTTTATTTGCCTTTTTTAATTCTTCTTTTACTACCTTTTCAAAGGTAATAAAATCATCAAAATCAAACACGAATTCTGATGCTTGCAAAATTTTAACCTTGTTTATAAACCCTAAATTTTCACGGGTTTGAAGGTCAAATTGCTTAATACTTTCAACACTATCCCCAAAAAAGTCTATTCTAACGGCATTTTTTAAGTTTATAGGGTAAATATCTAAAATATCCCCACGGAGTGAAAATTGCCCTTGGTTTTCTAAACTTTCTTCCCTAGTATAACCTAGTTCAATTAAGCGGGAAACAATTTCAGATTGACTAACCAACTCATCTCTTTCTAAAGTGATTGAGTTAATCTTTTTAGGTGCGCATTGCATAAGGGCTTCTGCAGTAGTTATTATAACTTCAGCCCCGTTTATTTCATCTAAAGCAGTAATTCTTTCTAATAAATTATCTTTAGAAAATGCTTTAGTGAATAGCAAAATTTCATCCTTTGCAGGAACGAAAACTGCCTTTTTGCCACTAAAATCTTTAATAGCATCAAGCGCTAAACGGGCTGTGATATTATCTTTAACAACATATAAAACCTTATCTTCTATGCTAGACACAAGGTAATATTTAAAATAATCAGTAACGCCGAAAACCGCCGAAGGAATACCTTGGCGGGCGTAATCAATAAATTCTTTAATAGAATTATCTTTATTTTTTAGTTGTAATATATTTTCTAGCATAATAATCTTTTTAAGGAAAAAAATTATTTAATTGCACCATTATATTTTTGCATTATTTTTTGAATTTCAATGTTAAATGCAAAATCGTAAGCAGAAAGTGATGCAACTTCTATTGCTTTATCAAAAATTCCTTTATCTTCATCACTAATACCTGATAATACAAGGTTAATTAATGGAATTTGTGTTTTTTCAGTTGGCTTAAAGCCCACTCTAATTCTAGGGAAGTTTGTTTTATTTAACTTTTCAATAATATTGCGCATACCGTTATGCGTGCCTGCCGAACCACTTTCCCTAATTCTAATATTACCCTTAACTAAATCATAATCATCATAAATAACTAAAAGATTTTCTATAGGGATTTTATAAAAATTAACAAGTTCAAAAACACTTTCGCCACTTAGGTTCATATAGGTTTGTGGTTTAGCAAGAATAACCTTTTCACCCTTAATAGTTGTTTCGGCAACTAGAGCACGGCATTTTTGCTTTGAAAATTCTAGGTTAAGTTTTTGCGCCAACTTATCAACGCACATAAACCCTAAATTATGAAAGGTCTTTTTATATTTATCGTCAGGATTGCCTAACCCTACAATTAGTTTCATTTTTATCTCCATTAAAAAAGCCGTTTAATAAAAACGGCTTTAGTGTGTCAATTATTAGTCTTCATAAATTGCCGAAAGCGAAGTATCAGAGAAAATTGTATTAATCGCTTTTGCAACAAGTTTAGCAACAGAAAGAACTTTAATTTTTGGATTATTCCTAACGCTTTCTGGTAAATCAATTGTGTCTAAAACAACAATTTGTTTAATAGGTGAGTTAGTTAATCTTTCCATAGCAGGGCCACTTAAAACACCGTGTGTGCAACAAGCATAAACTTCTTTTGCGCCATTTTTAACAAGTGCTTCTGCGCCTTGGCAAATTGTGCCTGCAGTATCAATCATATCGTCAACCATAATGCAAGATTTGCCTTTAACGTCACCAATAACGTTCATAACTTCAATAGCGTTTGCTTTTGCACGGCGTTTATCAACGATAGCAAGTGAAGCGTCTACTCTAGATGCAAAGTTCCTTGCCCTACCAACGCTACCAACGTCTGGAGAAACAACAACCCAGTTTTCATCCATTTTATTCTTAAAATATCTAGCAAGAATAGGTGCGCCGTATAAGTGGTCAACAGGGATATCAAAGAACCCTTGAATTTGCGCTGCGTGTAAATCCATAGTTAAAACTCTATCAGCGCCTGCGCTAGTTAAAATATCTGCCACAAGTTTTGCTGTGATAGGGTCTCTTGGGCGAGCCTTTCTATCTTGGCGTGCATATCCAAAATAAGGCATAACTGCTGTGATACGACCAGCAGAAGCCCTTCTGCATGCGTCAATCATAATAAGTAATTCCATTAAATTATCGTTTACAGGGATTGAAGTAGATTGTATAATAAATACGTCCCTACCCCTAACGGTTTGTGGAAGTGTGATGCTAATTTCCCCATCCGAGAACTTGCCAACTTCTGCTTGACTTAATGGAAGGTTTAGTTCCTTTGCGATTGCTTCTGCCAACGGTTTATTAGAGTTGCCAGAAATAATTTCAATCTTGTTGCCGTGTGTAATCATTTTTTATATTTCTCCTAATGTAACTTTATGTACATATAGTACTTGCCTATATTGTATAACTAATATTTAATTAAGTCAAGTTATTTTTGCCTTTTAGATTTAAAATAATCTTTAATTATTTTTGCGCAAGGCTCTTCCATTACCCCACCGCAAAATTCTACCTTGTGATTTAAGCCGTTATCGGTTAAAATCGGGTATTTACTTACTGCACAGCCACTCTTTTTTTCATAAGCGCCAAAGTATACCTTTTTTATTCTTGCGTTTGCAATAGCACCTGCACACATAGGGCAAGGTTCTATTGTCACGTATATTTCAGCACCTTCTAAACG
>JAZRDW010000096.1:0-10959 GCA_045660505.1 Christensenellaceae bacterium
TATTTAAAGAAGTAATACTTCCATCTTTTTCAAGAATATCTACATTATTAAGTTGGCTTCGAAGATTTTCTCTAATACTTTTAATATATTTTTCTCTAAGTTTCTTCTGTTCTATTTTTTCAACTTCATTAACATTACCTAAAAGGTAATCTTGCATAGAACTGCGCGCGCAATTATAAAAATTGCCAACGCTATCTATACATAAAAATTTGCCGTGACAAGAACAATAGTTGCAAATCTTATATCCCTTACCTAACGCCATAAGCATAAAGGTAGAAAACGTTCTAACGTCAACGCCGTTTGTGTCGTATAGCCAGTGGTCAAATAAAGAACACATATCGCTTGCGAATTTATTTGCACTTCTATCTTGCAAGTCTTTTCCGCCACCTTCGTTATAAACGGCAGAAAAATCTACGCCAACTTGCATTTTCTTAAACAATTCGTAATTTTCAACTAAATCATATTCAGGGCTAGCGCAAACTGCAATTGATGCAAAGCCAACGCCACTTTTTTTCAAAAGTTCCATGCCGTTTAGCGTTTTTTCGGTTAAGCCCCTATATTCTTCGTTGTCAACCCCGTCAAAAGAAATTCCAACTTTAAAATCGTTCTTTTTGAAGAACTTAACCCACTTTTTATCAATAAGTGTTCCGTTGGTTTGAATTCTGTTGGCTATGGTAATAGGATATTTTTGCATAATTTCCTTTTCAATAGCCATTGCCTTTTCATAGTAATCAACACCACAAAGCATAGGTTCACCGCCGTGCCATATAATATCTACGTTAGTGTAGTTATATGGAAACAACTTTAGTGCCTTTTCAAAATTTTCAAGAGATAATACATTACCCTTATAACCTAAGCAACTATTATAACAATATTTGCACCTAAGATTACAAGCATCAGTAACTTTAACGATAAAAACTAATTTTTTCATGAATTACCTTTATGTCTCCTTTTAACTAGTTTGTGTTGATTTTGGACTATTTTAACGTTTCTGTGATATTCCTTAAAATAATGGAAAGTCACGTCTTTTCCGTTAAGTAAGCCAGAAATTACGTTGTTTAACGCGTAGGTTAAAATTTCATACAAAGCCGTCCACTCAGTTGAGTTGGTTCTTATGCTTTCTAGACCTTCTAAAATATCGTTTGATATATCTTGGTTTATTTGCATTAAATATGCATATTCTTTATCAAATAAAGATGAAAGGGTTGGGCAATCTTCCCTTTTTAAGGTATTAAGCGCCCCCGTAGCAAAATCTTCATCATAATCGCATAACATATCCACAAAATAAGTCCATTTAGCAATGGCTTTATATAATTTCTTCGCCCCATCGGGAATGTCTCCTAGCGTAGAAAATACTTCTAGCATACCATTGCCATAGCATTCAAGCAAACCTTCGGTAGTTGGGTTATCGCCTTTTTCCAAATCGTATAATTTAACCAAATTATCGTGAACAAGTTTATCAAGTTCAGGTTCTGCCTCTTTGCTCTTCTTAATGGCCTTTTTGAAAAGAGAGTACATAAATTTTCCACGTTTAACGTTTCCATCAACCAAATCGTCTTGAATTTTTTCGTTGAACGCAAGAAAAGATAGGTATGCTAATTTCATACCTATTTTATCCTTAGAAAAATAGCGCACATTATCTTTTCTTATTTTTTGGCAGTCAAAAAAGGCGGGTGGTTGTCCGCCAGTGGAAATATTTAATATTAGTGAATATACAGCAATATCAAATGTAGTTAATCCACGTGCGACCTGTCCGCCAATTCCGCGCATGCAATAACACAGTCTACAATAATGGGCACAAAAGGCATGCCTTGAATCCCAAGAGTAGACTGCGTCAAAGGGTCTAAAATAACCAAACATTTTTTAGATTAGCAGCAAGCGCCGTCGCCGTATGAATCACCGTAGTCAACGTGTGAATGCTTGTCTTCTTCGTTGTTAGGTGTTTGTTCGTTGTAAGCCTTCAACAATTCTTCCATTTCGTTTACTTTGTTTTCTCTCATAAGTGTTTCTCCTTATTTAAAAATATTTTTTTATAAAAAACTCAACTGAACTTGAGATTTTTAACATTTCTTTATCTATTTGTTTTTGATATTTAGCCTTAACCTTTTCATCTGCACACATATCCATATTTGCAGTTAAGAATTTTATGCAAAGGCTTGTTGCTAAATATTCTATGGGTGACAAAACGTAAATTCTATCATCTTTTCCATAAATTAAATGAAATTTTTTATTTATTTCTTTTAACTTAGAATAATTATCATATTTACTTAAAATTAAATGGGAAAACTCATGCAAAACTGTTTTTGCTAAATTATCACCACTTTCGCCATATATCCACTTAAATGAAAAGTATGCCTTTCCACTATCCAACATATAAGCGTTATTTTCACACTTAAACGGAAAATTTATTAAACAATCTATCAAATAATCATCTTTCAGTTTTTTAGTGAAAAGTTTTTTTATTAATGCCTTTCTATAAAAAGCAAACCATTTATGGCTTTTAACCAACTTATTTATTATAGAATTAAAATCATCATCAACAGGTAAATCTAAATCTATATTATAAAACAAGGTGCTATTATTTATATTGTTTATATACTCTAATCCGTTTTCACCAAAAGAAGAATAAACTAAATCAATTATCGCTGAGTTCAATTAATTTCTACCTCATGCCCAACAATCTCTTCTTTATACTTTTTAAGCCTTTTTAATGAAAAGAAAGGAAAATACTTCCAAAACCAGCCTAAACGCCCCCACAAACCATAGTTAAATTTAGAGCGTTTTATATATGAAGTTGTATTATTTTGCATATAACTATCTAAGCAGTTTTTTAGATATTTTAAGTCGCTAACCCTATTAGAAATCTTAAAGGTTTTTACCAAAGAAACGTCTATCGTACCATCATATAATTCAAACGGCATAACACTTTGTAATGCGTATAGATATTCAACAGAATGTTTCTTTTTATTTTTATCAAAAGTAGGCTTACAATTTGCTTTGTCTATACACCAAGTACAATTAAATGAACAGCCGTTATTAATTAATAAAATTACGTCACTACCACGGTTTGTAATATGCTTTAGCATTTCATTATTGCGAATGCCTGCACTACCTACAACCCAACTATCATATTCCCCTTGCACCTTATCAACTTCACTAATCGTGCGAACGCAAGAATTATAACTTAAAATATAGTTGCAGTTTGGGAAAATATCTCTAATAATAGGCGCATATTCTTCTAAAATACACACAGAATCAGGGTAAAGTGAAAAACTATCCAAATAGTCCCTTGCACTTTGCAATTCTTCCCTAGTAAGCATATTTGTATTTAACACAAGTTCTAATTTAACACCGTGTTTACGGTATAAACCTAATAATCTAGGAAATTTATCAACAACCTTTTTACTTGTAAACTGGCGTTGAATTGCCCTGCGTGAGTGAAACTTTGAACCAAGTGGTAAAGAAAAATACACTTCATCAATATATTTAGCGTATTCAGTTAAAAAAGCATCTAAACTCTTCTCGTCACTATCAAGTGATAAACCCACGTTAAAACGCTTTGTAAAATCAATCATACAACACCTTAATAAGTAACCTTTGTGAAATTTAGACACCATTTCACATTATACAAAAAATACTTACACATATTTTACAATATTTTTAAAAATATTTCAACTAAAATTTACATTTTTTTATTAAATATTTCTTTTTATTTGTTTTTTTCTTCTTTTTTTGGTATTTGTTGGAATTTTTTAATAGACAAAATAAAAAAGCACGGTTTTTACCATGCTTTTATCTAAATAAATAATATCTTAAATTAAATTAAAAAATTATTAAACTTCGTAATCAATAGCAACACTTTGCTTTCTAACTGCGTGCATGTGTTTTTTAACTACACTACAATGATAAGGGTCATTTTGATATTCTTCTAATGCTTTCATATCATCTAACAAGACGGTCAAAATAACGTCAAAAGAGCGTTCAGAGTGCAATTTATCCACCCCAACTTCAATACCCCTAAGCATAGGCACGTTGCCTTGCATGCTTAATAAAACTTCTTTTGCTTTTTCAGCACTTTCGCCTTCGTTTAACTTAAAACAAACTATATGTTTAATCATGATTTTCTCCTTGTTATTTTAATGAAACAACTGCGCTAGCATTCAAATCTAGGTTAGCAAAATTTCCTTTTCTATATTGCAAATAACCTTCAGCGCCTATCATAGCGCCATTATCCGTGCAATATCTTTTTTCAGGCATAATAACTTTAATTTTATTTTCGCCTGCCTTCTTAAGTAAAGTTTCCCTTAAATATCCGTTAGCACCAACGCCACCTGAAATGGCAATTTTATCAAAGCCATACTTTTTAGTTGCGCTTATTGACTTATCAACCAAAACGTCTATCGCTGAGTGTTGAAAACTATTAGCAACGTCTGCCTTATTAATTTGTTCGCCCCTACTTTCGCTATTATGGACGTAGTTTATAACGGCAGTTTTTAACCCACTATAAGAAAAATCATATTCCCCACCATCATAATTTTTTAGCATTTTAGGTAGTGGAATATTGTTTTGACCTTCTTTTGCAAGCCTTTCAATGTTAGGTCCGCCCGGGTAATTAAGCCCTAAAACCCTTGCAACTTTATCAAAGGCTTCGCCAACAGCGTCATCAAGCGTGCTACCCAAAACGGTCAATTTATAATAATCTTCTACGGCAACGATTGCAGTATGCCCACCACTTGCTAGAATACTTATAAAAGGTGGTTTTAATTCTTTATCTGCTAAATATGACGCAGCAATATGCCCACGAATATGGCTAACAGGAACTAAAGGTTTATTAGTTGCAAATGCAAGCGTTTTAGCAAAAGAAACACCAACAAGCAACGCACCAAGTAGCCCTGCCCCTTCAGTAACGGCAAACGCGTCAATATCATCTAGGGTTAAATTAGCACTCCTTAATGCATTTTCAGTTGCCGTTAAAATAGCAACCGTGTGATTGCGTGATGCAATTTCTGGTACAACCCCACCAAAACGCACGTGTTCGGTTGCTGAACTAATAATTTCATCAGCAAGAATTTCCCTGCCGTTTTTAATAATTGCAACAGCAGTTTCATCACAAGAAGTTTCTATGCCCATAATGATAGCATTTTCTTTTATAGGTAATTGTGAAATCTTTTCAAAATAACTCATCTTGACTTCTTTAAATAATCGTTTATAAACCCTTGAATATTACCGTTCATAACAGAATCAACGTCGGTAATTTCAAAACCTGTTCTATGGTCTTTAACTAAAGTGTATGGGCAGAACACGTAAGAACGAATTTGACTGCCCCATTCAATCTTTTTAATTTCACCCTTAATATCTTGGTCAAGTTCTTGCCTTTCTGCTTCGCGTTTTTCAATAAGTTTACTTATTAACATTTTCATAGCCATTTCTCTATTTTGTGTTTGGCTACGTTCGTTTTGGCAAGCGACAACAATACCTGTTGGTAAGTGGGTAATTCTTATTGCAGACTCAGTTTTGTTAACGTGTTGCCCACCTGCACCACTTGAACGGAAGGTATCAACCTTAAGTTCATCAGGGCTAATTTTAATTTCACTATCATCTTCAATTTCAGGCATAACTTCTAAAGATGCAAAAGAAGTGTGCCTTCTTTTATTAGCATCAAAAGGTGAAATTCTAACTAATCTATGAACCCCCTTTTCTGCCTTAAGATATCCGTATGCACATTCCCCTTCAATCTTAAACGAAACAGACTTAATACCTGCCCCGTCACCTTCAAGTCTATCAAGTTCGGTTAGAGTAAAACCGTTCTTTTCAGCATAATACATATACATTCTGTATAGCATTTCCGTCCAGTCGCACGCTTCGGTGCCACCTGCGCCGGCGTGAAGGGTTAAAAGCGCATTAAGTTTATCGTATTTACCACGAAGTAGTGCAGTTAAACGCATTTCTTCAATATCTTTTTCAACTGCCTTTAACTCATCTTCAATTTCTAAAAGAATACTTTCATCATTTTCTTCTTCTGCCAAAATCACAATTTCACTTGCGCCATCAATAATCTTTTGCGCCTTATCAAAAGCAGAAACCTTGTTGATTAATGATGCAATTTCTTTTGAAATTTGTTGTGATTTTGCTAAATTTGTGTAAACTTCAGGTTGTTCAGAAAGGGATATTTTCTCTTCAAGTTGACTTTTTAATAGGTCAACTTCAAAGAGAGTGTCCCGTTTCCAAAAGGATACCTTTTAATTCTTTAATTTTAAGTTTATATTCTTCAATTTTAATCATTGTAAATACCTAAAACTTAATTACTTATTTTGTCCACAGCAGTTTTTATATTTTTTACCACTACCACATGGGCATGGGTCGTTTCTACCTATTTCGTGAATAACTGGGCGTTTTGGGCGAATTACCGGCCCTGCTTGTTTGTTGGTAGAAAGATTTTGTTGTTCTTCAGTTTTTTGTGGCATTTTCTTAAGTTCTGCCTTTAATAACAAGGTTACCGTATCATCTTGAATAGCCATTGTCATATCTTCAAACATTTCAAAGCCTTCTTTCTTGTATTCAAGCACAGGGTCCACGTTACCGTAACCCCTTAAACTAATACCCTTACGAAGTTGGTCCATAGAGTCAATATGGTCTATCCACTTTGTATCAATGTTCTTTAAGAATACCATTCTTTCAATTTCAGAAAAATCAATGTCCATTTCTTTATATTTATCAATCTTTTGTTGGTAAACGGAAATAGTTTCTTCGGTTAATTTTTCAATAAAATATTCATAATCCCAGTTTTCAACCTTTTCTTTAGTGACAAAGTTTGTATCTTTTGGTAAAAGTTTAAGTTCAATTACCCTATTTAACGCATCAATATCCCAAGTTTCAGGTTTATTTTCATTGTTAATAACCGTGCTTGTTGTATACTTAACAAAATCAGGAATTAAATTCAAAATGTCTTGGTGAACGTTTTCATCTTTAATAACCTTCATTCTTTCAGCATACATAACTTCACGTTGTTTATTCATAACGTCGTCATATTCAAGAACGTGTTTTCTAATACCAAAGTTTTTGCCTTCAATAGTGCGTTGTGCATTTTCAATACTTCTAGAAAGCATTTTTGATTGCATAGGTTCATCTTCATCAATATTGAACATTTCATAAACCCTTTGCATTTTATCGCCACCAAAACGCTTAGCCAAATCATCTTCTAACGAAATATAGAATACTGATGAACCTGCATCACCTTGACGACCACTACGACCCCTTAACTGATTATCAATACGGCGTGATTCGTGCCTTTCAGTACCAAGAATATGCAAACCACCTGCTTCAATAACCTTTTCTTTTTCAGCATCAGTTTGTTCTTTGAATTTAGCGTAAATTTCGTTATACCTTTCCCTAACTGCTTTAGCCTCTTCAGGGATATCAGAAACGAAAGAAGTTGCAATTTCAATTAATTCATCAGCAACGCCTTCATCACGAAGTCTGCGTTTTGATAAGAATTCTGGGTTACCACCAAGCAAAATATCCGTACCACGACCAGCCATGTTAGTTGCAATGGTAACTGCACCAAAACGACCTGCTTGTGCAACGATATCTGCTTCACGCGCGTGGTTTTTAGCGTTCAATACGTTGTGCTTAATGCCTTTTGCTATTAACAATTTAGAAATTTCTTCTGATTTTTCAACGGTAACTGTACCAACAAGAACAGGTTGGCCTTTCTTATGGCATTCTTCAATAGATTTAACAATAGCCTTATTTTTAGCCTTAACCGTTTTGTAAATAATATCAGGGTTATCCACCCTAGCAACAGGTTTATTTGTTGGAATTTCTAAAACGTCTAAACCATAAATTGCCCTGAATTCTTCTTCTTCACTTTTTGCAGTACCAGTCATACCAGATAACTTTTTATAAATTCTAAAGTAGTTTTGGAAAGTGATGGTTGCATAAGTTTTATTCTCGTTTCTAACGTTATCACTTTCTTTTGCTTCAATTGCTTGGTGCAAGCCGTCAGAATATCTACGGCCTATCATTAAACGACCGGTAAATTCATCAACGATAATAACTTCGCCGTCTGAAACAACGTAATCATTATCACGCTTAAAGATAAAGTTTGCTTTTAACGCTTGTTGAATATGGTGTGATAAACTTGCGTTTTCAATATCGGCAAAGTTTGTTAAATTAAAGAACTTTTCTGCTTTAGTTGCGCCCATTTCAGTAAGTTGAACGGTTTTTTCTTTAATATCAATAGTGAAGTCCTTTTCAATAACCAAAGTTTTAACGAACTTGTTTGCAGTAATATATTTTTCACTAGATTCCCCGCCCCTACCTGAAATAATAAGTGGTGTTCTAGCTTCGTCAATTAAAATAGAGTCCACTTCGTCCACGATAGCAAAAGCAAGTGGGCGTTGAACCATTTGGTCAAGCCTTGTTTTAAGATTATCCCTTAAATAATCAAAGCCCATTTCGTTATTAGTACCATAAGTAATATCGCAAGCGTAAGCCTTTTTCTTATCTTCATCTTCCATACCAGAAACTGCAACGCCAACTGTTAAGCCTAAGAACTTATAAACTTTACCCATCCACTCAGCGTCACGACTAGCAAGATAATCGTTTACGGTTACGATATGCACGCCTTCGCCCGTTAAGGCATTAAGGTATGCTGGTAAGGTTGCAACTAAAGTTTTACCTTCACCGGTTTTCATTTCGGCAACTCTGCCTTGGTGTAAACAAATACCACCGATAATTTGAACTTTGTAGTGACGCATATTAAGAACACGGTAAGATGCTTCCCTAACTACTGCAAACGCATCAACTAAAATATCATCTAGTGTTTCCCCTGCCTTTAATCTTGTACGCAAGAAATCCGTTTGGTCACGAAGTTCTTCATCAGTCATACTTTCATACTTTGGTTGCAATTCTATAACCTTATCACTAAGTTTATCAAGTTTTTTGAGATTTCTACGACCTTCCCCGCCTAAAATAAAACTAAATAATCCCATTTCTACTCCTTTATATAACTTTGCATTATTTTTCTATTAATATTTTTCTAACGGTGGAACACTTGCCACCGTGATTAAATACACGTTTTTTGCGCCTGCCTTTTTAAGACGCTCTGCTATAACTTCAGCAGTTGAACCTGTTGTAGTCACGTCATCAACTAAAACAAGCACTTTATCTTTAACACTTTTCTTATCAACAACCTTAAACGCTTTTTCTAAATTCTTTAGCCTTTCGGTTTTTGTTAAAGTTGCTTGGCGCTTTGTTTCCTTTTCCTTTGCTAAACAATCTAAAATCGGAACGGATATGATTTTTGTTAAACTTTCACACAACAATCGTGATTGATTATATCCGCGCTCTTGTTCTGCCTTTTTAGTCATAGGAACGTATACTAAATAATCTGCCCTAAAATAGTTGTTAAAATATATTTTTGACAAGCAACTTGCAAAATAATCACTCAAATACTGCTTATTGCTATACTTAAACCCTTGTATCATATTGCTTACAGGCTTTTCATAAACGAAAAAACTTCTAGCCATATCAATTGAAGTTAATTTGCCTTTACAAGTTGAACAATATGGTTCGGGTGCTATAACCTTTCTACCACAATGGTTGCAGATATACCTATCGTTATACGGCAAACTATCCAAACACTTTTGACAAAACTTCTGCCCGTCAAAAATTTCTTTACCACAACTTAAGCATCGCCACTCAGGGTTATATACGCTTTTTACAAATATACTTTTTAACTTTTCAATAAAATCTTTAAATGCCATGATTAAAGATATTTCTTTAAGTCGTTAACCTTATCTAATTTTTCCCAAGGTAATTGCTCTTTACCAAAATGACCATAACTTGCTGTTTGACGGTAAATAGGTTTATTAAGCCCTAACTTAGCAATTATTGCAGATGGGCGCATATCAAACTCTTTTTCAACTATTTCAGCAAGAACTTCATCAGAAAGTTTACCAGTTCCAAATGTATCCACCATAATTGATACAGGTTTTGCAACGCCTATTGCATAAGCAACTTGAAGTTGGCAGGTATCTGCTAAGCCACTTGCAACAATATTTTTGCATACGTATCTAGCCATATAAGTTGCTGAACGGTCAACTTTAGTTGGGTCTTTACCACTAAACGCACCACCACCGTGTGGGCATTTTCCACCGTAAGTATCAACTATAATTTTTCTACCTGTCAAACCAGAATCCCCGTTAGGACCACCTATTTCAAATCTACCCGTTGGGTTAATGAAATATTTGGTGTTTTTATCCATATATTCTTTAGGGATAACTTCATCAATAACAAGTCTTTTAAGGTCAGCCCTTAAAGTTTCGGTTGAAACGCTTTCATTATGTTGTGAAGATAACACAACTGCTTCAACCCTTAAAGGTAAACCATCTTTATATTCAACGGTAACTTGTCCCTTTCCGTCTGGACGAAGATAATCAACTAAACCATCTTTTCTAACCTTTTCTAACCTTTCGCAAAGTTTGTGCGCTAAAGTTATAGGTAGTGGCATGTATTCATCAGTTTCTTTGCAGGCATAACCAAACATCAAGCCTTGGTCACCGGCGCCTATTTTATCAAAAGTATCGCCACCTTCTTTTGCTTCTTTAGAATTATCAACGCCAAGCGCAATATCAGCACTTTGCTTATTTAACTTAACAACAACCTTAACGGTATCTGCTGAAAACCCTGTGTTGGGTTCGTTATAACCTATTTCACTAATAACTTCTTTAGCAATCTTTTCAGCATCAATTTTAGCATTTGTTGTAATTTCACCCATAATAAGCAAAAAGTCAGTTGTAACACTACATTCGCAAGCAACCCTTGAATTGCTATCTTGACTTAAAACGGCATCTAAAACAGCGTCAGAAATATTATCACACACTTTATCAGGATGCCCTGCCGTTACACTTTCACTTGTAAAAAGTCGGATCGTAGCCATGTCGTTCTGTGAGCCAA
>JAZRDW010000097.1:0-4100 GCA_045660505.1 Christensenellaceae bacterium
TATGAAAAAAATTACCTTAAGTAAAGTGCTTAACGTGTTAAAAACTGGTGAAAATGCCGTTGAAGTTAGTGATGAAGTTCGTGAAAAGGCGCTTAAACCTTTGGATAAAATGCTAGAATTAGCAAAGTGAGAAAATTATGAAAACTGATATTGTTATAGTTGGGTGTGGTGCTAGTGGATTATATTGTGCGTTGAATTTGCCTAGCGATAAAAAAATTATTATACTTTCAAAAGATAGTTTAGAAAAAAGCGATTCATATTTAGCGCAAGGTGGTATTTGTGTTCTTAAAGATGAAAGTGACTATCAATCTTTCTATGAAGACACTATGCGTGCAGGCCATTATGAAAACAAGCCCGAATCTGTTGAAATTATGATAAACTCTTCACGCCAAGTAATTAATGAACTTGTTTCTTATGGCGTTCGCTTTGAAAAAGATGGTTTAGACTTTGCGTATACTAAAGAAGGGGCACATTCTAGGCCTAGAATTTTATTCCATAAAGATGAAACTGGTAAGGAAATTACATCACATTTACTTTCTGCCGTTAAAAAATTACCAAACGTTCAATTTATTGAAAATTTTACAATGGTAGATATAATCTGTGAGAATAACACTTGCTATGGTATAATAGGACACGATAAAAATGGCGAGTATTCTTATATCCAAGCAGACTATACTGTTCTTGCTACAGGTGGTATAGGTGGGCTTTTTAAGCACTCAACAAACTTCCCACATTTAACGGGTGATGCCTTAGCAATTGCACTAAAACATAATATTGAATTAGAACATATTGATTATATTCAAATTCACCCAACAACCTTTTATGGCAAAAAAGATGATAGAGAGTTCTTAATCTCTGAATCTGTGCGTGGTGAGGGCGCTGTTTTATTAAATAATAAAGGCGAAAGGTTTGTTGATGAATTATTGCCTAGAGACGTTGTAACAAAAGCAATTTTTGAAGAAATGAAGAAAGAAGGTAGTGAACACGTTTGGCTTTCATTTAAGGCAATACCTGTTAGTGAAATAAAATCACATTTTCCAAACATATATAACTATTGTTTAGAACAAGGGTACGACGTTACTAGGGAAAGTATACCTGTAGTGCCATCACAACACTATTTTATGGGTGGGATTAAGGTTGATAAAGATAGTTCAACTTCTATGGAACGCTTATATGCTGTTGGGGAAACGGCTTGCAACGGCGTTCACGGAAAGAATAGGCTTGCAAGTAATTCTCTTTTAGAAAGTTTAGTCTTTGCTAAGCGTTCAGCAAATAAGATAGAAAAGAATTATGCATATTCAAACTTTAATAAAAAAATTAGTATTGATTTAGAAGAATATATAGATTATCAAGAAAGATATAAAGAAGCCGTTTTATTGGCGATTGAAAAGGAGAGAAATAGTCATGAATAGTATTACAATGATTGCAAATGCAGATGAATTAATTAAAAGTGCGTTAAGGGAAGATATTACTAGTGAAGATATTACAACAAATTCAGTTATGCGTGAATATGTGTTGGGCGAAGTTGATTTAATTTGTAAGCAAGACGGAGTTATTGCCGGTTTAGAAGTTTTTAGCAGAGTATTTAAGATTTTAGATGAAAAAACGGAAATCATTTTATTGGCAAAAGACGGCGATTTTGTAAAAAAAGGTGAAAAAATAGGTCTTGTTCGTGGTGATATTAGGGTTTTACTTTCTGGTGAAAGAACTGCGCTTAACTATTTACAAAGAATGAGTGGTATTGCAACTTATACCCGTTCAATAGTTAATCTTTTAGAAGGTAGCAAAACAAAACTTCTTGATACAAGAAAAACAACCCCTAATATGCGTATTTTTGAAAAGTATGCAGTTAAGGTTGGTGGTGGGTGCAACCATAGATATAACTTAAGTGACGGCATTTTATTAAAAGACAATCATATAGGTGCTGCTGGTAGCATTACTAATGCTATTAAAATGGCAAAAGAATATGCACCTTTCGTTAGAAAAATTGAAATTGAAGTTGAAAATTTAGATATGCTTAAAGAAGCACTTTCTGCTGGCGCTGATATTATTATGCTTGATAATATGAGTGTTGAAGATATGCAAGAAGCAGTTAAATTAACAAAGGGCAAGGCACAAACTGAATGTAGTGGAAACGTTACAAAAGAAAACATTGCCAAACTTATAAATATCGGCGTAGATTTTATTTCTAGCGGTGCGTTAACTCACTCTGCACCTATTTTAGATTTATCATTAAAGAATTTACACGCAATTTAATTTGGGGGAGAAAATGAAAGCAGAAGATAGAAGAAAAGAAATCGGCTTGTATCTTATGTCTGAACAAAAACCCGTGTCTGGAAGTGTGTTGGCTGAGCGTTTTAAGGTTTCAAGGCAAATAATTGTTCAAGATATTTCGGCCTTAAAAAATAGTGGATTTGATATTGTTTCTACTCACTATGGTTACGTAGTGCAAAAATCACCACTTGTTGAAAGAGTTGTTAAAATCTTTCATACTCCTGATAGAACTGAGCAAGAATTTAACACAATAGTTGAATATGGTGGAACTATTGTAGATGAATTTGTTTGGCATAAGGTTTATGGGAAAATTGGCGTTCAACTTAATATTTTTTCAAAATATCGTGTTGAACAATTTATTGACGGGGTTAGAAGTGGTAAATCTACCGAACTAATGAATATTACGGGGGGATATCACTATCACACAATCCGTGCCGAATCAGATGAGATTTTAGATTTGATAGAAGAAAAACTTAAAGAAAACAATTTTAGTATTTTTCAAGAAAGTTAGATTTTTAAATGCTTGTATCAAATAGTTTATTAAAAGCAGTAAAGAAAAATTTAACAAAATTTAATAGTGTTTTAAAAAACAAACTTCAACAATTGTTGAAGTTTGTTTAATTTTTAGTTTATAACTTGGTGTTATTATTTAACTGAAATAATAAATATACTAGGAGTATATTTAAATTATTGTTTTATTACGGGAAGGATAAAAGTGATAGAAGGGAAATTACTTAACGGAAATCAATTTGAAAACTTAATACTTAACGGCGTTGCTAATTTTAAATTGCATATTGATGAAATAAATGCATTAAACGTATTTCCTATCCCTGACGGGGATACAGGCGATAATATGTTTATGACCATTAATGGTGGCGTCAAAGAAATGGTTAAAGTAAAATCAAGTTCACTTTCTGATAAAGCAAATGCACTTTCAAAAGGCATGCTTTTAAGTGCAAGGGGGAACTCAGGCGTAATATTTTCACAATTATTTGCTGGCTTTGCAAAGGGCGTTAGCAATATAATTGAAGCAGACTTAAATCAAATTTGCTTAGGGTTAGATTTTGCTGTAAAGCAAGCATATTCAGCCGTTTCACAACCTGTTGAAGGCACAATTTTAACCGTTGCCAAAGATACTGCGAATAAAGCAAACAGCATTTGTGAAAGCGTTAATAATATTAGCGAATTTAACACAATTATTGTTGATGAATTAAAAAAATCATTAAATAACACCCCTGAATTATTACCTGTTCTTAAAGAAGCAGGTGTTGTTGATAGTGGTGGTGCAGGGCTATATTATTTTGTTTTAGGGCTTAGTAAAAATTCTAACTTAACTGATTTTGATTTTACTTCTAATTTAAACAACAAAAATGAACTTGATTTTTCAAAGTTTAATAAAGATAGTGTGATGGAGTATGGGTATTGTACAGAATGCCTACTTCAATTGCAAACTATTAAGGTTGACGTTGATAATTTTGATATAGGTTCTATTATAAATTATTTAGAAAGCATAGGGGAATCGGTTGTTGCTTTTAAAACTGATAGCATAGTTAAAATGCACGTTCACACACTTACGCCGTATAAAGCACTTGAATTTTGCCATCAATTTGGGGAATTTTTATCCGTTAAAATTGAAAATATGACACTTCAACATAACGAACTTGATAAAAAGCAAGAAAAGTTTACAAAAAAACGCCAACATAAAAAATTTGCTTTGGTGACGGTTGCTCAAGGCAAAGGGTTAACAGATATTTTTTACGAATTAGGCGCTGATATTGTTATTGAAGGTGGACAGACTAAAAATCCAAGTCGGAGGCCAAGCGGTC
>JAZRDW010000098.1:0-2878 GCA_045660505.1 Christensenellaceae bacterium
CATTGCCACTTGAAATTTTTTGGGGGCAAAAGTGGTCAATAATTTCATTTTTGATAAAAATATAGTGTGTACAGCCTAAAATTACCCTATCATAGTACCCTTTTTTATAAATAAACCTATTTATTGAGTTTTCAATATTGCTTTTAATGGATATATTTTTTAAGTTGAACATGTTATGTTCAATATCTATTGCCAAACTCTTAAACCCTATATAATCTAGATTTGACAAATTTGAAAAATTTTTAATAGTTCTAACCGTACCTAGCAACAAAACCTTTTCACCTTTCATAAGGTATTTTTCTACCGGTGGATAAACGCCGTAAATTTTAACCCCTGTTTTTTCTTCCACCCGTTTTCTAACGCTAACGCTTAAAGTATTGCAAGCAAAAACAACCCCTTTTAGTTGAAAACAATTATTTAATTGCAATATGTTTTTAATTGCTATGTTTTCAAGCTCCCTATCACTTTTATTGCCAAAGGGCGCATTAAACCTATCACTTAAATACACGAATTTTTCATTAGGTAAATTTTTCACCAAATCTTTTAGCAAAGAAATTCCACCTATACCACTATCAAAAACACCTATAAACCTTTCATTAACACAACTTTGCATAATAGATATTATGATTTTTTTACTCAATTAGTGTTTTTTTTATTAAAAAGGTAAAATACCCCGTTAAATATGTTTGCATTTAGTTTAATTTTGTGCTAAAATGATTAGCGATATAAAGATAACTAAGGAGTGCATACAATATGCCAAATATTAAATCTGCTAAAAAAAGAGTTTTAGTTAACGCAAAAAAAACAGAACAAAACAAAGCAATCCGTTCTGCACTTAAAACAGAAATGAAGAAAATTGACCTTCTTCTTAAAGAAAACAAACTTGAAGAAGCAAAGGCTGCTTTATCAAGCGCTTTCTCTGCAATTGATTCTGCTTGCTCAAAGAACATCTACCATGCAAACAATGCTGCAAACAAAAAGGCTAAACTTGCTAAAAAGGTTGATGCTGCTTTAAAGAATGCTGAAGTTGAAGCACCAGTTGAAGAAGTTAAGGCAGAAGAAGTTGAAGTTAAAGTAGAAGAAGTTCCTGCTGAACCTGTTAAAAAGCCTAGAAAACCAAGGGCTAAAAAGGCTGAAGCTGCTGAATAATTTTTAATTAAAACGAACTTTTTAAAGGCTTCGTATTTTTGCGAAGTCTTTTTTGTGTTTAAATTTTATTTTTAAGTTAAACAATATAAAAACAGGCGAAACTTTTTTGTTTCGCCTGTTTTATTTTAATAATAAATTACTCTTCCCTATTTGGTAGGGTTATGATAAACTTTGTTTTATTATCCACACTTTCAAAATTAATACTGCCTTCATGCAAGGATATAATTTTTGAAACGATTGCAAGGCCGATTCCCGTACCTTCAATGTTTTTAACACTTTGTGAGCGATAAAAACTATTAAATAAATTTTCCCTATCTTCTTCTAGAATAGGTTGCCCGATATTAGTTATCTCAAATATTACGCTATTTTCTTTATTATATAGTTTTATTTCAAGTGGTTGTTTATCAAAAGAAAACTTTATTGCGTTATCAATAATGTTAATCCAAACTTGTTTTAACATTTCTTCGTTTGCATAAATTTCTAGTTCGTCTAGTTCAACATTTAAATCAAGGTCTTTTCTTGACCACTTATTTTCTAAAATTAATATGCTTTTTCTAATTTGTTCTGAAAGGTTAAACTTTGTTTCCCCCGTTAATATATCTTGATTGTCTATTCTTGTTAATGCTAGTGAATTTGTTGACAGAGTTGATAGTCTTTGCGCTTCTTCTTGAATAATTTTAATATATTCTATTTGTTGTTCTTTAGATAAATTTTCTTCACCAAGAATTTTAGCAAAGCCTAATAGCGACGCAATAGGCGTTTTAAATTCGTGCGCATATTCATTTATAAAATCTTTACGCAAGGTATCGGTATTCTCAAGTTCGTTTGCAAGCCTATTAAACGAATTTATTAATTCACTAGTGCCACCCTTTCTTTCTTCAATCCTAACGTCATATTGACCTTGAGATAGATAGTTCATTCCGTTAATAATATCATCAAAATCTTTTAAGAACAAACTACCAAGCAAAACGCTTATAACCGTACCTAATATAACACTAGCCACAATAAAGAATATTATTAGCGTACTAATAGTTTCTATTGATGCTAGCCCAATTGTGTCACGCTTATAAATTGCATACAGCAAAACACCAACAATGCTCATTGTTAAAACTAAAACAGCAAATACCAACGAACTAAACAAAAGAATAGTTTTAAACGGATATTTTTTTATCTTTCTAGTTTTAGTTTTGGGTTTATTATTCCTTTTCATTTAACTTAACCGCCTTATAGCCTAACCCACGAACAGATTGAATTTCAAACTCTGGGTAATTTTCAAACCTTTTTCTTAAACGTGCAATATGTACGGTAACCGTTTCCCAACAGGTTTCACTTTCCATTCCCCAAATTTCATCCATTAATTGAATTCTAGTAAATATTTTGTTTGGGTAAGATAACAGTTTATATAAAAGCATAAATTCTTTTTGTGGTAAAAGTTGAACTTCACCACAACGGCTTACCGTTAGTGATTCTCTATCAATAACAACTTCGCCTATTTCAATTCTTTCTTCATCATTAATTTTCGCACGGCGCATCAATGCTTTTATACGCAAAACTAATTCTTCAGTATCAATAGGCTTGACCATAAAATCATCAATACCAGCAATAAACCCTTTCTTTCTATCTTCAGAAAATTGCTTTGCACTTACCATTAAAATAGGTATTTTGCTATTATACGCACGCACAATTTCAGTAAATTCATAACCATCAATATTTGGCATCATAATATCAA
>JAZRDW010000099.1:0-6973 GCA_045660505.1 Christensenellaceae bacterium
CTTGCTTTTGAAGGGGAAAAGGAAGAACAAGGCTATCACTTAAATAAGAAAGGCAAGATAGTTGTTCTATTATATTCACTAGTTGTTGCAGTTATTTTAGCGTTAATTGTTATCAATACAGGTGTTTTAGCATCACTAACAAACACAAGCACTGCTAAAGCAGAAGAACTTTCTTCTACAATGGCTAAATATGATACCTTAAAGGGTGAACTTGATAGTTTATCAAGCCCAGAAACCATCATTGATAAAGCACAACAAGATTTAGGTATGATTTTTCCTACCTAGTAATTTATAGATATTAACCTGAATACATTTAACTAGAAATGTTAAAGGGGAAATAATTATAAAAAACAATTATTCAATAACGATTTTACGAAAGAGGTTATTTGCAATTATTCTTGCAATAACCTTTTTATTTTTATGTGTGTTGTGTAGGTTGTTTTACGTTCAAGTTTTATGGGGTGAAGATTTGCAAAAAAAGGCAATTGACCAGTGGACGCGTGAAATACCTATAGTGGCAACCCGTGGTCAAATATTAGATTGTAATGGTGTGGTCTTAGTGGATAATGACGACACCTATTCGGTTTTTGTGCGTAAAAAAGCCGTAAAAAACATTGAAGAACTTTCTGATATTTTATCTGGTGCTTTAGAAATGGAATATTCTTTTGTGTTAAACAGATTAACTTCAACCGTTTCAAGTGAAGTCACAATTAAAAAACAAGTTAAAAAAGAACAAATATCTAAACTTTTATCATTTAACCCTAGTGGGGTTTATTACTCAAGGGATAATTCAAGAATTTATCCGTATAACGACTTTTTAACTTCAGTTTTAGGGTTTACATCTACTGATGGGAAAGGTCAATCAGGCTTAGAACTTTATTATGATAAGTATTTATCTGGTATTAATGGCGAAATTTTATACGAAACGGATATCGTTGGGGTAGAAGTTGATGGTGGAAAGGCTAGTTATATCCCGGCAACTGATGGCTTAAATATTAAATTGACAATAGATTATGATATTCAGCAACTTGCCGAAGTTGCTATGGAACAAGCAATGGAAGTTCATAAGGCAAAATCAGCGCAAATGCTTGTTATTGACCCACAAAGTGGTGCTATTAGGGCTATCGTATCAAAGCCGTCCTTTAATCTTAATGAAATTCCTAGAGATGATTTAACGGCGTTAAACTCTTTATCGCGCAATAGTTTGTTTTGTGATATTTACGAACCTGGTTCAACCTTTAAAATTTTAACTTCTGTTGCTAATATTGAAGAAAGCCTTAAGGGGAATAATTCTTTTTCAATAAACCATATTTATTCATCTTCAAGGTATAGGTATATTGATGGTCAAAAGGTAAAGTGTTGGAATAATCACTCAAATGGTAAACACGCTAATTTAGATTTGCAAGGGGGGTTAAATAATAGTTGCAACCCTGTTTTTGTTGATATTGCTATGAAACTTGGCAAAGATAAAATGTATGAATACATTGAAAAGTTTAATTACGGTTGTGTGACGGGTGTTGATTTTAATGGCGAAGCGCAAGGTATGGTTTTACCAAAATCAGCCGTTCAAAACGTAGATTTAGCACGAATTGCTTTTGGGCAAACCATAGCGGTAACGCCCATACAATTAGTATCAGCAACGGCATCTGCAATAAATGGTGGTGATTATTATAAACCTTATTTAGTTAGTGAAATTTATTCTAATGACGGCATTATTGCTGAAAAAATTACGCCAACTATAAAAAATAAAACGATTAGCAAAAACGCTAGTAAAATACTGAACGAAATGCTTGAAAAAGTAGTTAGTGAAGGTTCGGGTAAAAATGCTTATATTGAAAATTATAGGGTTGCAGGCAAAACAGGAACGGCACAAAAATATGAAAACGGAAAAATTGCAATAGGTAAATATATTGCATCTTTTATAGGTTATTTTCCAGCAAATAACCCTAAATATTTAGCCTTAGTTATTATTGATGAACCCGTTGGGCAATATTACGGTTCAACGGTTGCAGCGCCTTATGCAAAACAAGTTTTTGATGGCATTATTAAATTAAAAGATTTATAATAAAATAATAAAAAACTCTAACCCCACACTAAAAAAGTGGGGTTTGTTTTTTAGAAAAGAAAATAAATATTGCTTTGACACTATCTTTCAATTACTGACACAAACTTATGTTTTTTAAGCAATTATATTTATTATTATTTAGCATATAATTTAGTATAAAGAAAAATGGAAGTGGGCTATGGTTTTAAGTGAGTTAATTGATAATTTAACTGATGCAAAAATTTATGGAAGACGTGATATTGAAATTGAAAATTTAGAAACGGATAGTAGGTGTATTAGTAAGGGTTCACTATTTATATGTTTAACGGGGAACGCCTATGACGGGCATAGTTTTTATAGACAAGCCGAAAAATATGGCGCAGTTGCCATTTTAACTGAAAAAAAGTTAAACGTTTCAATTACACAAATAATAGTTAGTGATACAAGAAAGGCTACAAGTGTAATTGCAAATAATTTTTATGGAAAAGTTAGTGAAAAAATGAATTTGATAGGGGTGGTTGGCACTAACGGAAAAACCACTACGGCACATATGATAGGTAATATTTTAAATAATTCAGGTGTAAAATGTGGTGTTATTGGTACGCTAGGTATTTATTATGGGGATAAATATTTTGAATCTAACCTAACAACGCCAGACCCACTTATTTTGCATAAAATTTTAAGTGATATGTATTTAAGCGGATATAAAACAGCCGTTATGGAAGTATCTGCCCACGCACTTTATTATAGCAAGATTTTTGGACTAAAATTTAAGGTAGGCGTATTTACTAATTTTACCCGTGACCACTTAGATTTTTTTAAGGATATGGATAGTTATAAAAAAGCAAAATTACAGTTTTTTACTGATAATTATTGTGATTACCTAGTTGTTAACGCAGATGATGATTTGGGCAGGGAAATAAGTAATTTACCTAAAAAAATTATTACTTACGGGTTAGAAAATCCAAGTGATATATTTGCTATTGATATAATAGAAAAATCTAATCTACAAACCTTTGTGTTAAACTTTTTTGACCAAGTTTATTCAGTAAGTATGCCGTTAGTTGGTAGGTTTAATTTATATAACGCTTTAGGTGCTTGTTCTGCTTCGGCTTTAGTAGGCGCAAATAGTGATAAAATTATTAAGGCGTTAGAAAAATTTACTGGGGCAAAAGGGAGAATGCAATGCGTTTACAATAAAGATTTTAGTGTGTATATTGATTATGCGCACACCCCAGACGGACTAGAAAAGGTGTTAAAAGCCTTAAAAAATAAAGATAAAAGGTTAATTTGCGTGTTTGGTTGCGGTGGTAATCGTGATAGTGGTAAACGCAAAGAAATGGGTAAAATTAGCGCAAAATTAAGTGATTTTACAATAATAACTTCTGATAACCCTAGATTTGAAGAACCTATGGAAATAATATCTGATATTGAAAGTGGGGTTTTAGAAGTTAATAAAAATTATATTATTGCTGAACGCCGTTATAACGCTATTGAATATGCGCTTTCTATGGCAAAAACGGGAGATATAATTTTAGTTGCTGGCAAGGGAAGTGAAGAATACCAAGAAATTCTCGGTATAAAACACCCTTATAATGATAAAGATACAATTGAAGAAATTTTACGGAGAATTAATCATTGAAAATACTTATATTAGCCTGTTTAATTTCAATATTATTAACTTATATTTGCATAAAGATTACTTTGGCTATATTAAAGCGAAAAAAAGCAGGGCAAACAATTTTACACTACGTTGAAGCACACAAGGAAAAAAACGGCACCCCTACAATGGGTGGGCTGTTTTTTATTTTGCCATCAGTTTTAGTTTACTTTATTTTCTCACCTAATAGAATATCAAGCGTTGCCGTGGCGATAGGACTTGCTTTTATGGTGGTTGGGTTTATTGATGACTTTATTAAAATAAAGTTTAATCAAAACGAAGGGCTTAAAGCCTATCAAAAAATTATATTTCAGTTTGCCATAGCCATTGTTGCAGGGGTGTTTTGTTATATTAATGGGATAACACTTTGCCATATACCATTTTTTAAGGAAAATATTGATTTTGGTATTTTTACCATACCTTTTGTTGCATTAATTTTTATTGCTATAACAAATTGCGTAAACTTAACGGACGGCCTTGATGGTTTAGCAAGTAGTGTTAGTAGTGTATATTTAATAATTTTAACAATTTTAATAGGTTTGCAATTAAAAACTTTTGAATATATGTATTTAAAAACCGACGAATATTTTAGTTTGCAAACGCTTAGTTGCGCGTTGGTGGGTGGCTTATTAGGGTTTTTAATATTCAACTCTTCAAAAGCAAAAATATTTATGGGGGACACAGGCTCACTTTCCCTTGGTGGATTTATAGGTTCAATAAGCATATTTTCATCAAATAGCCTTTTTATTCCTATAATAGGAATAATGTTTGTGTTAACGGGCATATCGGTAATAATACAGGTAATTTATTTTAAGGCAACAAAAAAGCGTGTGTTTTTGATGGCACCACTTCATCACCATTTTCAATTAAAGGGTAAAACTGAAACGCAAATATCATATTCTTACGCATTAATAACCTTAATGGTGGGGTTATGTTGTTTATTCGTTTATATTTAGGGGGATTAAATGTATATTAAAGAACAAAAATTTTTAATTATAGGCGCATCAAAAAGTGGCTTTGCCGTGGCTAATTATCTAGTTAAAAAGGGGGCTTGTGTTAAGGTTTATGAAGAATTAACAAGTAAAAAAGCACTTTCTGCTGTGGAAAAATTAAAGGATATAGGCTTAGAAAATATTTCAAAAGAGCAAGCCGAAAACTACCTAAATGAAATTGACGTTTTAGTTTTAAGCCCAGGGGTAGCAATTAACCACGATTTAGCCGTTAAGGCTAAAGAACTAAATAAAAGAATTATAGGGGAATTAGAATTTGCATATTCAACGTTTATTCCACCTATCGTTGCCGTGACCGGAACTGATGGAAAATCAACAACCGTATCAATGATTAAAAGTATTCTAGATAAAGGGGAAAAGCAAAGTTTATTAGTTGGTAATATAGGTATCCCTATGACAGAAAGGTTAGAAGAAATTGATTGCGATAAAATATCTGTTGTGGAAGTGTCAAGTTATCAATTAGAAAGCGTTAGCAATTTTTGTCCACATATTTCATGTGTTCTAAATATTGCGCCAGACCATTTAGAAAGGCATTACACAATGGAAAATTACATATTCTTAAAAAAACGAATATTTAAAAATCAAAAAGAGAGCGAATACACCGTTCTAAACTATGATGATTTAATCGTTAGGAATTTTCAAAGTGAAGTTAAAAGTAAAATAATTTTTGTTTCCACTAAAGAAAAAATTAACGGCGTATATTCAATAAATGGAAAAATTTATTATTTTAATGAATTTATTATGGAAGAAAAGCAATTAAATTTAACGGGTGAACACAATTTATATAACGCTTTGTTTTCAATAGCAGTAAGTAAAATTTTAAATATTAAAAATGAAGATATTATTTCAGGGCTAATTGACTTTAAGGGGTTAAAACATAGAATACAACTTGTTGCAAATAAAGGTGGGGTTAATTATTTTAATGATTCAAAGGCAACTAACACTCACGCAACGATTTCGGCATTATCCACAATGAAAAACCCAACAGTTTTAATTTTAGGTGGCAGTGAAAAAGGGGAAAATTATAAAGAATTGTTTGAAAAAATTAAAATTTGCCCCATAAAGCACGTAATTTTAACGGGCGCGTCTAGATTTAAAATGCTTGATACGGCTGGGCAATTAGGTATAACGAATTTAACTATAACTTCTTCATTTGAAACTGCAATAAAAATTGCTTCTATTGTTTCAAGCGAAGGGGATAGCGTGTTGTTTAGCCCGGCGTGCGCAAGTTTTGATAATTTTAATAATTACGAAGAGCGTGGGGAAAAATTTATTGAAATTGTGGGGGCGTTATAATTGAAAAAAGTGAATAACACAACTACTTTTGTTGGAGAAAAAGTTATTAATAAGAATAAAAAAACAAGTGTGATTAAAAGCGCTAAGGGGGATATTTTATTGCCTATTGCTGTTGTTTTATTAGCAGTGATAGGCTCAATTTTTATATATTCGGCAAGTAATTATTCGGCGCAAAAATCTTATGGCGATAGTTTTTATTTTGTAAAAAAACAGGTAATAGGAATATTGCTTGGAATTGTAGCAATGGTTTTTACAAGTTTTTTTAATTATAAAAAACTAGTTAAATTTACCTTGCCTATTTCAATTATTTCCATAGTATTATTAGGGTTAGTTTTTGTCCCAGGGGTAGGCGTTGAAAACTATGGCGCAAAAAGGTGGATAGGCGTTGGTGGTTTAACACTTCAACCATCTGAAATCGCAAAGTTTTCGCTAATATTATTTAGTGCTACATATATCTCAAAAAATCCAGAAAAGATTAAAACTTTTTTGGGGATATTACCCGTTTTATTCTTTGGTGGCTTAATTTGTTCGCTAATAATTATTGAACCGAATATGTCCATAACAGTTTGCGTTGCATTACTTATGATGACAATGCTTTTTGCAGGTGGTATGAAAATTAAGCACTTTCTATTTTTAATTATTCCTGCACTTTTAGTTGGGGTTATATTAATACTTATTGAGCCATATAGGCTTAATAGGCTTATGGCTTTTATTAATCCTTGGTCAAGTCCTAAAGGTGAAGGTTACCAACTATTGCAATCACTTTACGCGTTAGGTTCTGGTGGTTGGTTTGGAGTTGGGCTATTTAATTCCCGTCAAAAATATGCCTTTTTACCTTTTGCAGAGTCAGATTTTATATTGTCAGTTGTGGGTGAAGAAGTAGGATATATAGGCTTAATTTTTTTCTTTTTGCTACTCTTTTTCATTATGTTTAGGGGCTTTAAAATAGCATCTAAATCAAAA
>JAZRDW010000100.1:0-1115 GCA_045660505.1 Christensenellaceae bacterium
TTAGAACTTCTTGTTAACACGGTTTCTAAATCAAGATTATCAATCTTAAATGATGATAAATCTTTAATATTAATTTTGCCGTCAGTTCCCTTATCAATAACTGAATCTAAAATTTTATAAAGGTCAGCATTAGAACTTCTAGTTAACACGGTTTCTAAATCAAGGTTATCTATCTTAAATGATGATAAATCTTTAATATTAATTTTGCCGTCAGTTCCCTTATCAATTACTGAATCTAAAATCTTATATAATTCGGTGTTAGACGCTCTATCTAAAACAGTTTCTAAATCAAGATTATCAATCTTAAAGGTGTTTAAATCGCCTATATTAATAACCCCGTCTTCACCCTTATTAAGAACGGAATTGAGAATTTTATAAAGGTCTTTATTATCTTCTTCCTTAAGGATATTAGTTAGTTTAACGCTATTAATCTTTTCAGAAAGGTCGCCAAGTTGGTTTAAGGTTGAACCATCTAAAATATCAAAGATAAGGCTATCTTCGGTAATACCTGCATCGCCAAGGGTGTTAAGAAGTTCAATAATATCTAACCTACCTAAACTTTCACTTAAAAGGCTAGTCATATCCATAAACGGAATGCTAGAAAGTTTTGCATAGTAAATGGTTGTGTTATATGGGTCAACGCCATCTTTAATATTATAGAAACCGTTGCCCTTATCTTCGTATGCAAGTTCGTAAGCGCTATCAAGAAGCATACCGTTTTCAACCATTTCTGGGTGAGCAACGTAATAGTAAAGTCTATAGTTAAAACTTTCGCTTGCCGTATTGATTTGTGCAGGGTAGCCGGCTTCTTCCCAAATGTCAAACATAGAAAGGGTTGCTAAATCGCCAAGCAATTCCCTACCGCCTAAATCATCTAAAGAAACGTCTGCTAAAAGGTTTGTTGCATCAAAGTCACCGCTTACGTCTTTAATACATTTATCCCCTAAAATTTCATAGAAAATATTTGTTTCGCCAGTAAGAACAGGTTTTTCAATGCCGATTAATTCAAATAATTCTTCAAACCTAACTCTGCCTAAAGTTTCGCCGATTAAACTTGTGATATCTGAAAGTGGAACACAAGCTAGTTTTGCATAGTAAAGTTGTGCGCCAACTGC
>JAZRDW010000101.1:0-6146 GCA_045660505.1 Christensenellaceae bacterium
ACCAAGTAAAGATAGGCAAATTTATTGCCGAAAGAAGAAAAGAAGTGAATTTAACACAAATGGAATTAGCAGAAATGTTAGGCGTGACTGATAGGGCAGTTTCTAAGTGGGAAACAGGTAGGTCAATGCCGGATTCTTCTATTATGCTTTCTCTATGCGCACTTTTAAAAATTACAGTAAACGAATTATTATTAGCAAGGGTAGTGTCAATGGAAAACTACAATAAAGAAATTGAAAACAGTTTAATTGAAATGGTTAAACAAAAAGAAGAATCTGATAAAAGATTACTTACTTTAGAATGGGTTATAGGTATACTTTCAGTATCAATACTTTTAATACCTACATTCATAGGCGCTTTACTTGAAATTGAAGAGTGGAAAAGAGTGGTAATTTGCTTTGCAGGGTTTATTCCTTGTATAGTGGGTATTATATTTGCTCTTAAAATTGAACAAGTTGCAGGCTATTATGAGTGTAAAGAATGTGGGCATAGATATGTTCCAACCTTTTCACAAGTACTTTGGGCAATGCATATGGGCAGAACTAGATATATGAAATGCCCTAACTGTGGCAAAAAGTCTTGGCAAAAAAAGGTAATTAGTAAAGAAGAAACTAATGTAGAAAATAAAAAAAATGAAAATAATTAAACAACTTAAAAAGGATATAGGTTAAAAACTTATATCCTTTTTTCTTGATAAGTAAACAGTTGTATAGATAATAATATTCACTTGATATTATTTTTAACCACTTAAAATAAATTTTATATAATATATTGTTGCATTTAATAAAATAAGTATTATAATTAAATACAAGATTATTAATAAGGGAACAAATATGGAAATTGTTTTATTAACAGCACTAGGCGTTGGCGGGGCAACGGTTATAGGGGCAATTATAGGGTTTCTAATAGGGAATATTTCACATAAATTTAGTGATATTATTCTTGGCTTTGCCGCTGGCGTTATGCTTGCGGCGGCGGTTATTGGTTTAATTATTCCGTCAGTAGAAGTTGAATATGGTAATATTTTTATTACTATAATAGGTATTCTATGCGGTGCAGTGGTGTTAAACCTTATAGATATTTTTACGCCACACTCACACGGGCTAGAAAATAATTTAGAAGAAAAACACCCTGAAAATAATAAAAAAACAAGTAAAGCCTGGCTTTTTGTTTTAGCAATTGCTATACATAACTTCCCAGAAGGTATAGCGGCAGGGGTTGGCTTTGGTTCGGGGAATACTTTAGATGCGTTAACTATTGCAGGTGGTATTGCCCTACAAAATATACCTGAAGGTATGGTAATTATTGCGCCTATGGTGGCGGCGGGTATGACAAAGAAAAAAGCCTTGCTTATAGCAGGGTTAACGGGTGTTGTTGAAGTTGTTGGCACGCTAATAGGTTATTTTGCAGCAAGTATATCAGCCGTGATTTTGCCGTTTGCTTTAGCCTTTGCAGGCGGAACAATGCTTTATATAATTAGTGATGAAATGATACCTGAAACGCACGCACACGGAAACGAACGCAGTTCAACTTATGCGATAATAATAGGTTTTTGCGTAATGCTTATGCTAGACGTGTTGATAGGGTAATTTAGATAAAAAAGGAATAAAAAAATGAAAGATAGAATTGCTTTAGTGACGGGTGCTGGTGGTGGAATAGGCAGAGAAATAGTTTTATCGCTAGCAAAAGAAAAGGTTAATATCGTTTTATTTGGTGGTAATAACCTAGATAATCTTAATGAAACTAGCCGTTTAGCAGAAGAGTTTGGCGTAAAAACTTTTATTTATCCAGGCGATTTAACTGATGATAAAGTTTTAAATGATAATTTTAATAAGGCTATAAAAGAAGTTAAAAAAATTGATATTTTAATTAATAACGCAGGCAAAGCGCATAGTTCTAGCATAGAAGAAACTGATGAAAAATTATATGATAAAATTATGAACTTAAACATGCGTGTTCCTTTTATGTTGACAAGGTTAAGTTTGCCATATTTAAAGAAATCCGATAGGGCAAATATTATAAACATTGCGTCAATAGTTGCGCATAACGGCTACCCGTTGCAAAGCGCATACGTTGCGTCAAAGCACGCGCTCTTAGGTTTTACTAAATCCCTTGCTAACGAAGTGTATAAAGATGGAATAAGGGTAGAAGCAATTTCGCCTGGTGGGGTTTATACCGATATGATTAAAATTTCTCGCCCAGACTTAACGGGTGAAGGTATGATTTACCCAAAAGATATTGCTGATATAGTTATGTTTTTGTTAAAGAATAGGGGCAACGCTGTAATTGATGAAATTATAGTGCATAGAGTAAATAAGCAACCATTTTTAGCATAATTTTATTTATTATCATTATAATAAATTGTTGACATTTTATTTTTAAAGTTATAGAATTAGTTGGGTTAATAAAGTATAGTTATTTGAAGGGAAAAAATCATGGAAATACTACTTAGTTTATCAATAGCCTTATTTGCAGGTCTTATGCTATCCCGTGTGGCTAAATTGTTGCAATTACCAGCAGTTACGGCATATTTAATTGCAGGTATTTTAGTCGGTCCTTTTTGCTTAGGTGCGCTAGGTGTTAACGGCTTAGGTTTTACTAGCCATGAAAACGTTAAAACTTTTTCAATTATTTCAGACGTTGCGCTAGGTTTTATTGCCTTTGCAATCGGCAATGAATTTAGGCTTTCACAATTAAAGCAAATAGGTAAGCAAGCCACCGTTATAGGTATATTTCAAGCAGTATTTACCACACTTTTAGTTGATGTTGTTTTAGTAGTAGTGCATTTGCTTTTCCCTAAGGTTTTACCTTTGGAAGCGGCTATCGTTTTAGGTGCAGTAGCATCTGCAACAGCGCCAGCGGCAACCCTAATGGTTGTTCGCCAGTATAAAGCAAAAGGCCCACTAACCGATACGCTTTTACCAGTTGTTGCTTTAGATGACGCCGTTGGGCTAGTATTATTTTCAATATCTTTTGGTATTGCATCAGCATTAACAGACGGGCATTTAGATATAATTTCTATTTTAATTAACCCTATTATAGAAGTTGTTGTATCTGTTGGCTTAGGTGCGTTAATGGGCTTTATCTTTACTTTCTTTGAAAAGTTTTTCCACTCACGCTCTAAAAGGCTTGCAATGAGTGTTGCTTTCGTTTTATTAACAATAGCAATAACTAAAATTGAAATACCGCCTATAGGTCCAGTTCATATTAAGTTCTCAACCCTTTTAGCGTGCATGATGTTAGGTACAATTTTCTGCAATATTTGTGATTTTTCAAGCGAACTTATGGATAGGCTTGATAGGTGGACAGCACCGATATTTATATTGTTTTTCGTTTTAAGTGGCGCTGAATTTGACCTATCTATAATGACTAATATAGGTATTGTTATAATAGGCGTTGTATATATTATTTCTAGGTGCGTTGGTAAATACTATGGCGCATATATAAGTGCTAAAATAACAAAAGCACCAGAGCCTGTGCAAAATTATTTAGGCGTAACCTTATTCCCACAAGCAGGGGTGGCGCTAGGCATGGCAATCCAAGTTCAACAAAGCGCAGTGCTTGGTGAAGTTGGTGCAATAATAGCAAATATAACGCTTTTTGCAGTTTTGATTTACGAACTAATAGGTCCGTTATTAACAAAGATTGCCCTTGTTAAAGCAGGTGAAGTTAAGCCTGAAGAAAAGGTTAGCGCAAGAACGCACGATAGCGTTATGGAAGAAAGAAAAAACGCTAAAGAAAACGCCACTCTTTTACCAAGTAGCGAAGTTCAAGTTTTAACTGAAAACGGTGTAGCAGATAGCGAACCGAATAAATAGTTAAAAGGTTTATTAAAATAAAAACCCCGATAGGTTAAATCCTATCGGGGTTAAATTTTTAATTATTAAATATTATTCCCATTCAATAGTAGCAGGGGCTTTAGGTGATAGATCGTAAAGAACACGGCAAACACCTTTAACTTCTGCTAAAATTCTATCGGTAATTTTCTTTAATACTGCCCAGTCAATTTCAGGCACGGTTGCGCTCATAGCGTCAACGGTATTAACGGCACGGATAATTACAGGCCAGTCAAACACACGCTTACCGTCTCTAACACCGGTTGAACGGAAATCAGGAACAACGGTAAAGAATTGCCAAACTTTATCGGTTAAGTTAGCCTTGTCAAATTCTTCCCTTAAGATAGCGTCTGATTCACGGAGAGCGTGTAAACGATTTCTTTCAATTTCGCCTAAACATCTAACGCCAAGACCAGGGCCAGGGAAAGGTTGGCGGTCAACCATGCCCCTAGGCAAGCCTAATTCATAGCCAACAACCCTAACTTCATCTTTATATAAAAGGCGAACAGGTTCAACTAATTCAAATTGCAAGTCTTCAGGTAATCCACCAACGTTGTGGTGTGCTTTAACGCCATCACTTTCAATAATATCTGGGTAAATAGTGCCTTGCGCTAAGAATTCAATACCTTGAAGTTTCCTTGCTTCTTCTTCAAATATACGAATAAATTCAGCGCCGATAATTTTTCTTTTAGTTTCAGGGTCGGTAACGCCCTTTAATTTTTCTAAATATCTTTCAGTAGCGTCAATATAAACAAGGTTAGCGTCAAGTTGGTTTTGGAAAATTTCAATAACTTGTTCGCTTTCGCCCTTACGCATAAGTCCGTGGTTAACGTGAACGCAAACTAATTGTTTGCCGATAGCCTTAATTAAAAGTGCAGCAACAACTGAACTATCCACACCGCCAGAAAGTGCTAATAAAACCTTTTTATCTTTAACTTGTTCTCTAATAAGTTTAACTTGTTCGTCAATGAACGCTTTAGCAAGCGCAGGGGTTGTAATGCGCTCCATATTATCAGGTCTTTTGTTTAAATCCATAATAATCTCCAAAAAAATTTATTGATATAATTATACACTTGATTAAAGTCAAATTCAAGTATTTTTGAGTTAAAATTTTATAATATCTATTAATTTTTTTTAAAATAAATATAACTATAAAAAATAGTTTTACTTTTAGCAAAGCGTAAAAGGATATTTTTTGAATATTTTGCTATACAAAAGTAAATAATTGTGGTATAATTTTTAACAAGGTGAATTATGGACAAGGTAATAATTTTTGATTTAGACGGAACTGTTATTGATACTATTTATGATATTACTGACGCTATGAATTTAACTCTAACCGAGTTTGGTTTTACCCCTATCACAGTTGAAGAAATGCGTTCTTGCGTTGGTGGTGATTCTAAAGAAATTATACGCCAAGCAATCGGCAAAGAAGTTAGTGAAGAATTGCTTGATAAATGCGTTTTATTTTATACTGATAAATACGTTTCAGCAGGTAGCCCAAAAACCAAACTTTTTAAGGGGATTGATTTTGTTATTAGCGAACTTAAAAAGCGTGGCTATAAAATTTGCGCCCTTTCTAATAAACCCGACCATGAAATTGCCCCCTTAAAAGAAACCATACTTAAACCTTTAGGGTTTGATATGGTTGTTGGCGTAAGTGAAAAGGTAGCGCCAAAACCAAGCACTAAAGGTGTAGAATACATTTTAAAAACCCTAAATGCAAATAAAGAAAATTCATACCTTGTTGGCGACGGTGAAACGGATATAATAACGGCAATAAAATCTTCCCTTAATTGCATAGGTGTTTTATGGGGGAATAGAACTAAAGAGTTTTTAGAAGAATACGGTGCAAAAACCTTCGCCACTACCCCAAACGAATTATTAGAATTAATAGACTAAAACTTAATTAAAAAAATAAAAGCGACTTAATTTTTTAAGTCGCTTTTTTGCTTGTTGAAAAGGTGATTTTTTGTTGTTAAATAATAATAAAACCAAAAACTAAAACTGCTATGCAGGATAGAATTGCCACCACTAATAAACTTTGTTTACAAATTGATGCAACTATTGCAACAACCGTTCCTGCAAGGGCTGTATAGAAGTTCCCTGTTGAATAGAAAATGTAAGGGAAAGTCATAGCCGAAAGCACGGCAAAAGGTATATAGTAAAGCACACTTTGAAGAAAGGTGGACTTAATCTTTTTTCTAAAGAATACGAACGGCAACATTCTAATTAAATAAGTGACGCCAGCCATAACCAAAATCATAATAGCCATTTCGCCTAATCCCATTCTTCTTCGCCCCCTTCGTGTG
>JAZRDW010000102.1:0-1041 GCA_045660505.1 Christensenellaceae bacterium
TAATCAACTTCTTCTAAAGTGTTGTGTTTGCCGAAAGAAAATCTAATTGAGCCGTGCGCTAGGGCTTCTTCAACACTTATTGCTAACAATACGTGTGATGGTTCTAATGAACCTGATGAACACGCTGAACCAGATGATACTGAAATTCCTGCTAAATCTAGGCTAAACAATATTGATTCGCCTTCAATAAACTTAAATGAAAAGTCTGCATTTGCAGGTAATCTATTTTGCCTTGGGCCGTTTAGTTTTACGAACGGAACTTCTGCTAAAACTCTATCAATAAAATGGTCACGAAGTGAAGAAACGTAGTTAAAATTCTTTTCCATATCTCTATTAGCAATTTCAAAAGCCTTGCTAAAACCAACTATTGCGGGGACGTTAGTAGTGCCACCACGCTTCATTCTTTCTTGGTGACCACCCGTTAAAATACTTGTCACTTTAACGCCGTTTCTTATATACAATGCGCCAACGCCTTTTGGCCCGTAAATTTTATGCGAACTCATACTCATTAAGTCTACGCCAAGTTCTTTTACGTCAGTTTTGATTACCCCTGCCGCTTGAACAGCGTCGGTAAACATTATTGCGCCAACTTCGTGCGCTATTTGGGCTATTTCTTTAATAGGTTCAATAGTGCCTATTTCATTATTAGCAAGCATACAACCAACAAAAATAGTATCCTTTCTAATAATGCTTTTTAAATGCTCTAGGTTGACAACGCCGTATTCATCAACTTGCATAAAGTCAACTTCAAAGCCGTCCTTTTTTAATGCTTTTGCAGTTTCTATCATTGCGGCGTGTTCTAATGGGCTTATAATAAGGTGCTTGCCCTTTTCTTTATAAGCGTTTGCTATGCCCCTTAATGCCCAGTTATCACTTTCCGTTCCACCAGAAGTAAAATACACTTCGTTAGGTTTTGCATTTATAATTTTTGCTATATTATCGCTTGCGTTATCAACTGCTTTAACAGATTCCCTACCATAATAGTGTTGGCTGTTTGGGTTGCCGAAAACTTCTGTAAAGTATGGCAACATTGCATCTAGC
>JAZRDW010000103.1:0-2780 GCA_045660505.1 Christensenellaceae bacterium
CTGGGCGATTTTTCGCAGTGATTTGCTGAGATTTTTCTAAACGCCACTTATTGATATTTTCGTGGTGACCACTAAGTAAAACTTCAGGGACTTTTAAGCCCATAAACTCTTGTGGCCTAGTGTAATGTGGGTATTCTAAAAGCCCACTAGCAAAACTTTCTTGCTCTAAAGATTGGTCTTTAATAACCCCGTCAACGTACCTAGCAACGGCATCAACAACAGCCATAGCAGGTATTTCGCCACCGGTCAAAACAAAGTCACCGATAGAAAGTTCTTCATCAATAAAAAGGTCCAAAACCCTTTGGTCAACCCCTTCGTAATGCCCACAAAGAAGTAATAAGTGACTTTCCTTACTATATTCTAAAACCGTACTTTGCTTAAAAACCCTACCCTTAGGTGATAAATAAATTCTTTTAGCCGTGTGATTTGGGTCAACCGCCTTAATAGCGTCAGCAATAGGTTGTGGCATCATAACCATACCTGCCCCGCCACCGAAAGGTGTATCATCACACTTTTTATGTTTATCTAGCGTGTAATCTCTAATATCTACGATATTAATTTGTAATTTTCCACTATCAACAGCCCTACCTATGATGCTTGTTTTAAGTGGGGTAAACATTTCAGGAAATAAGGTTAAAATATCAATTTTCATAACACGCTACTTCCTTTAATCTTTCTTCTTCAACAATAATAATTTGGTTTACAATATCAACCTTTTTAACCACCTTGTTAAGGAAAGGAAAGCGCATAATGCGCCCGTCAACGCACTCAATAGTAAAAATATCCGTACGCGCTGAAAAAATATCCTTAACCACACCGATTTTAGTTTGATTTTCAGTAACGATTTCGCATCCTATAATATCGGCTATAAAGAACCTATTTTCTTCTAGTGGAAGGGCGTTTTCACGGTCAACAAGCAAAAACTTACCACGGAAAGTTTCCGCAGTATTTCTATCACTAATGCCACTGAGCGTTAAGAATACCACGCCCCCACCTATCGTGCTAGATAGAACACGGTAATTCTTATCATCAATAATAACTTCTTTTAAGTTTTTAAACCTATTAATATCGTCGGTTAAGGGCTGAACTTTAACTTCGCCACGAATACCTTGTGGCTTAACAATTAGCCCTATTTTAAGTTTTTCAATCATCTTAAAAAAATGGTAAAAAACGCGGATTAAATTTCACCGCGTTCTTTAATTTCAATGTTGTATTTTTTATTTTCTTTAACAGAACCTGCGCGAACTAAGGTACGGAGTGCTTTGGCGATTTTGCCTTGCCTACCGATAACCTTACCCATATCGCTATCTGCAAGAATAATAGTTACGTTAATAATATTGCCATCTTCAACGATATTGTATTCAACTTCGTCTGGTTTTTCGGCAAAATTACCAACTACGTATTTAATTAACTCTAACATGACCACTCCTTAAATCTAAACTATTTGCTAGATTTACGAACTTTCGTCTTAGCTGGTGAAAGTTTGGTTGGCTTTGGAAGAATACCTTCGTTAACTAAAATATTCTTAACGGTTTCGGTTGGTTGAACGCCGTTTGCAAGCCATTTTTTAGCCTTTTCAGCATCAATAACGATTTCTGCAGGAACGGTTGTTGGGTTGTAATGACCAACTTTGTCAATGTATGCGCCGTCACGTGCGTTTCTTGAATCGGTGATTACGATACGATAGAATGGTGATTTTTTGTCGCCTAATCTTGTTAATCTCATTTTTACTGCCATGGTTTTTGTTCTCCTTAAAATGTATAAATTTTATTTTTTTATTTTTTTATTTACAACTGTTTCGCTTAAAAACGGAACATTTTGTTATTCTTCATTTGTTTCATCATTTGTTTGGTTTGTTCAAACTGTTTTAGAAGTCTATTAACTTCTTGCACGGAAGTTCCACTACCCTTTGCTATACGGTTCTTTCTTGAAGAGTTTATAACTTGTGGATTTTCTCTTTCATACATAGTCATTGATTGAATTATGGCTTTTGTTCTAGCCATTTTCTTTTCATCAATATCGGCTTCCGCTATCTTAAACTTACTGCCCATACCTGGTAGCATAGCCAAAATATCTTTAATTCCACCCATTTTCTTCATTGTGTCAAATTGGGCTAAATAATCATCTAAAGTAAAGGAATTTTCCCTAAACTTTTTCTCCATTTTTTTGGCTTGTTCTTCGGTAACGGCTTCTTGCGCCTTTTCAATAAGGGTTAAAACGTCACCCATACCGAGAATTCTATTTGCCATTCTATCTGGGTAGAAAGGCTCTAAATCTCCAAGTTTTTCGCCAACAGAACAGAATTTGATAGGCTTACCGGTAACGGCTTTCATTGAAAGGGTTGCGCCACCACGGGTATCGCCGTCAAGTTTAGTTAAAACTAAACCGCTAACTTCAAGTCTTTTGTTAAACGTATCTGCAACTTCAACTGCAACCTGACCTGTCATTGAGTCAACAACTAAAAGAATTTCACTAGGCTTTACTGCAGCCTTAATGTTTTGTAATTCTTTCATAAGTTGTCCATCAATTTGAAGACGCCCTGCAGTATCTATAATAACTGTATCAAAGCCGAAAGACTTAGCGTAATTAACACCTTCTTTTGCAATCTTAACAGGGTCGCCTTGCCCCTTTTCAAAAACAGTGCAATCAGCCTTTTCACCAACTACTTTTAATTGATTTATCGCTGCTGGCCTATACACGTCACACGCAACTAAAAGTGGCTTTCTGCCTTGCTTTTTAAGGTGCATACCAAGTTTACCAACTAAAGTTGTTTTACCTGC
>JAZRDW010000104.1:0-2611 GCA_045660505.1 Christensenellaceae bacterium
TAGCAACCTTTTCTAAACCTTCTGGGGCAGCAAGTATAGCCATAAATTTAATCTTCTTAACACCGCGTTTTTTAAGCATTGTAATAGCATCAACTGCGCTACCACCCGTTGCAAGCATAGGGTCAACAAGCATAACAACTTTATCTTCAATATTAGCAGGAAGTTTGCAATAATATTCTTGTGGTTCAAGTGTTTCTTCATCACGATACAAGCCTATATGCCCAACTTTAGCCGCAGGGAAGAGTGAAAGTATGCCGTCAACCATACCAAGTCCTGCACGAAGAATAGGAACTATTGCAATAGAATTTTCTTTAACTATGGTTTGGGTTGTGGTTTCAAGTGGGGTTTCTACGGTAATTTCTTGGGTAGGAACGTCCTTAAAACTTTCGTAAGCCATAAGTGTTGCAAGTTCTTTAATAACTTCACGGAATTGTTTGGTATCAGTTTCTTTATTACGAATAATGGCAAGTTTATGCCTAATAAGTGGATGCTCTAAAACATGCACGTTTTTATATTTTTCCATTTTAACACCTAATTAAAAATTATTCTTCAGTTTCAGCCTTAACTTCTTCTACAACTTCTTCTTTAACTTCTTTCTTTGCTTTAGAAGTGATAAGGTTAACGATAATACCTAAAATTAAAGAAACGGCAACTGATTTTAGTGGGATAACGCCAAAGGTTAATGCCATGCCACCAACACCAGCAATTAAGATAACTGAAACGGTGAATAAGTTGCTATTTTCATTAAGGTCAACTTTTTGTATCATCTTTAAGCCAGATACAGCGATAAAGCCGTAAAGAGCAAAGCATACGCCACCCATTACGCAGTTAGGGATTGTTGCAAGGAATGTTACGAAAGGTGCAATGAAAGATGCAACGATACACATAATAGCGGCAGTTAAGATAGTTATTACTGAAGCATTACCAGAAATAGCAACGCAACCAACTGATTCGCCGTAAGTTGTATTAGGGCAACCACCGAAGAAAGCACCTACCATAGAACCAACGCCGTCACCTAAAAGTGTTCTGTGTAAACCTGGGTCTTTAGTTAAGTCTTCACCGATAATAGAAGAAATGTTCTTATGGTCTGCTAAGTGTTCAGCAAATACTACGAACGCTACTGGAACGTATGCAGCGATTAAGCCGATAAAGTATGTTAATGTAAAGGTTTCATCACCAAAGCCAGAGAAAGCTTTAATAAACGTGAAATCTGGAACCCAACTCATTTCAGCGAATAAACCGAAGTTAATAACAATAAGTTCAGGGATTTCAGCAACAGTACCGATAATGGTAAAGATTGTTGCTAAAAGATAACCAGCACCGATACCGATAATAAATGGAATCATTTTCATCATTTTCTTGCCGAATACAGAGCAAAGAATAACTGTTAACAAGGTTACTAAACCGCAGATAAGTGAAACGGTACTTGTTCCGTTCATAATCCAAGCAGATGTGCCTGAATCCCAAACAGCACCTTTAACTATATCATTAACAGCGTTAACTGAAAGTGATAAACCGATAATAGCAACTGTAGGTCCGATAACTGCTGCAGGCATAACTTTATCAATCCAGTTTGTGCCAGCAAACTTAACTACTAAAGCAATAATAACGTAGATAAGACCAGCCAAAACAGCACCGATAATTAAACCAAGGTAACCAACGCTCATAGCAACGCCACCGCCGAATGCTGCAAACATAGGGGTAATAAATGCGAAAGATGAGCCTAGGAATACTGGGCTTTTGAATTTAGTGAATAGCAAATAAACTATTGTGCCAACACCTGCGCCGAAAAGTGCTGCAGATTGACTCATACCATTACCTACGATAGCAGGAACTAAAATGGTAGCCGCTAAAATTGCAAGCACTTGTTGGAAAGCAAATACCAAAGTTTTACCTAAACCTGGATTGTCTTTCACGCCGTAAACAAGATTAGTGTTTTTCATTTGTAAAAAACCTCCACAAAAAATTAAAAATTTATATAGTGTTTTTATTTAACACTATTACTTAAGATTATATCAAAAAAAAACACAAAAAACAATACATTTTGTAAATTTCTAGTAGGAAATTTTACAGAATAAATATAAAAACAAATAATATCAGAAAAGTTTATAGTTAAATTAGTTTTATATATTGAAAATAAATAGGAAGTGTTGTATAATTAAGCCATTATAGTTTTTCTAAAGGGGAGTTAATATGACTGAAAGTAGGCGTAGGGCAGAAGAATTATTAAAAAAGATGACCTTAAATGAAAAGGTTGGGCAATTAGCACAGCAACCTTTAGGGTTTAATGCATATACCCGTGATGAAAATGGGGAAATTTATTTAACCGAAGAGTTTAAAAACTACGTGTTAAAGTTTGGTGGACTTGGAATGCTTAACAACTATTTCCGTGCCGACCCTTGGAGCCAAAGAAATTATAGAACGGGTGGCATAGTTGCTAGCGAAAGGGAAAAGGCTTATAACGTTTTGCAAAAGTTTGTTCGCTAGATAAAACTTCTTCATCTAAATTTGTGTAAATCTTAACTTGCCTAGAATATTTTGTTCTTTCTTTTAATTCTTCACCCGAATATTTAACGCCAAAAAGATTATTTGAATATACCTTTTTACTATC
>JAZRDW010000105.1:0-6151 GCA_045660505.1 Christensenellaceae bacterium
AATTAAAAAATGCTGAATTTAACCATTGTGCCATAAAAGTTCACCTAAATTAGTTTAACCCAAGTTTGGTATTCAAAAGCAATATCATCTTTATTATGTGCATCACTAGATAAAATTAACCTGCCACCCTTAAGTTTAATATATTCAACAATATCCTTATCAGGGTAAGGTAAATTTTGGTAGCCACGGGCAATAGCCCCCGTGTTAACTTCAAAAGGTTTATTAAACTTTATAAGTTTATCAACAGCCTTTTGGTAAGCACTAATATAGCGTGGGTGCTTTTGGTTAAAAAACCTATTATTAATATTAAACTTTGTAATTAAATCAAAGTGCCCTATTATATCCGCATTTGTTTTTTCAAAAATGTTAGAAATGGTTTCATAATACCACTCGGCCATTTGGTAATAATCGCCGTCAAAAAGTGAATTAACTGCTTGTTCAAAGTGGAGTGGGCTTCTATCAATATCTAAAAACACATCCCCTTTATTAAATAAGTGAAGTGAACCTATAATATAATCAAACTTATTTTCGGTAGGCGTAGAAAAATAATCGTTTTCTAAGCCACAAAGCACTTCTATTTTATCAGCGTATTTAATTTTAAGCAAGTTAACGCACCTAATAAATTCTTCTTGCTTTTCATAATTAAACGGCTCATAAAAAGAATTAGGTATATATGAGTGCATTAAAAGCCCTATTCTTTTTAGCCCTTTATCTATGGCAGAAAGCACCATTTCTTCCGGGGTAGAAAGCCCATCACAAAAAATGGTATGCGTGTGCAAATCAGAAAAAATCATTTAGTCATTTTCTCCTGTTTAACCTTATGGTCAATAACGTGCCTTGATGCAAGTTCACGGTGAATATCTTCTAGTGAAATTCCCATTTCGGTCATAAGCACCATAATATGATAGGTTAAATCTGCAATTTCATAAATAGTTTCTTTTTTATCGTTTGCTTTAGCGGCAATAATAACTTCGGTATTTTCTTCGCCAACTTTCTTTAAAATCTTATCAATGCCCTTTTGGAAAAGATAGGTTGTGTAAGAACCTTCTGGCAAAGTTTCTTTTCTGCCTTTAAGTAAGTCCATTAAGCCTTCTAAAGAAAAGTCTTGTAAGTCTTCATTTCTATATAAATCGTTGTGGAAGCAACTATCCATACCTAAATGGCAAGCAGGTCCGTCCTTTTCAACTTCAATAACTAAAGCATCAAAATCACAATCGGCTTTAATTGAAACGATATGTTGGTAATTCCCACTTGTTTCCCCCTTTAGCCAAAGTTCTTGCCTTGACCTGCTATAAAAGCAAGTAAGATTTTTTTCCATACTGATTTTTAAACTTTCTTTATTCATATAAGCAAGGGTTAAAACCTTTTTGCTAATAGCATCAACAACGATTGCAGGAATAAGTCCATTTTCATCAAATTTAAGTTTTTCAATATCTAACATAATTTCACCTTTTATAAAATCCTAACAGGAATATTATTTTCTTTTAATCTATTTTTTAAGTCGCTAATCTTAACTTCGCCAAAGTGGAAGATTGATGCGGCTAGCCCTGCATCTACCTTTGGCAATGCGTTGAACAACTTTATAAAGTGTTCAATATTGCCTGCACCACCAGACGCAATAACCGGAACGGAAACAACTTCACAAACTTTAGAAAGCATTTCAATATCAAAGCCGTTCTTAACGCCGTCAGTATCGATAGAATTAAGCACAATTTCGCCTGCGCCGTTATCAACGCCACGCTTAACCCACTCAATTAAATCTAAACCGGTGTTTTCCCTACCACCTTTTGCAAAGACTTTGAAAACCCCATCTACCCTTTTAGCATCAACTGATAAAACTACACATTGGTCGCCATATCTTTTTGCTGCGTGATAGATTAAGTCTGGGTTTTTAATTGCGCCAGAGTTAACGCTAACCTTATCTGCCCCACATTTAAGCACCCTATCAAAATCATCTAAGGTGTTAATTCCACCGCCAACGGTAAGTGGAATAAAAATAGTTCTAGCAACTTCTTTTAATATATCGGTAAATAACGCCCTATTTTCGCTTGATGCAGTTATATCGTAAAAAACCAACTCATCAGCGCCGTTATCGCTATAGTATTTACCTAATTCAACAGGGCTTGAAACGTCTGATAACCCTTCAAAGTTAACCCCTTTAACAACCCTGCCGTTTCTAACGTCTAAACAAGGAATAATTCTTTTAGTAATCATTTTGCCACCTTTATTGCATTTTGTAAGTCAACAGCACCCGTATAATATGCCTTGCCTATAATTGCGCCGTAAATATCTAGTTCGGCAAGTTTAATAATATCTTCAATAGAACTAACACCACCAGATGCAATAATGTTTAATGATAGTTTTTCTTTTAATTGTTTATATAAATTGTGGTTTGCGCCCTGCATTGCCCCATCTTTACTAATATCCGTGCAAATAATAGTTTTAACCCCTATTTCTTGCATTTTTGAGCAAAATTCTATTCCGTTTAGTGTTGATTTTTCCGTCCAACCCTTAATGGCAACAAACCCGTCTTTAATATCCACGCCAACGGCAATTTTATCGCCGTAATTCTTTACTGCTTGGGCTAAAAATTCAGGGTCGGTAACGGCAGAAGTGCCTAAAATAACCCTATTAACCCCTGCGTCAACATACTTTTTAACAACTTCTAAACTTCTAATTCCACCGCCAACTTCCACTTTCATTTGTGGGATTGATGCAAGTTCTTTTATTAGGTTTAAGTTTGGGGTAGTGCCACTTTTTGCACCTTCTAAATCAACAATATGAATTTCTCTTGCGCCCTTACTCTTAAAATCTAATGCCACTTCTAATGGTTTATCGCTATAAACGGTCATTTGTGCATAATCGCCTTTATATAATCTAACGGCTTTGCCGTTAAATAAATCTATTGCAGGTAAAATTTCCATAGTCTACTCCATTTCACAAAAGGCTTTTAGAATTTTAAGCCCAACTTCACCACTCTTTTCTGGGTGGAACTGACAGCCGTAAATATTTTTATGCCCTACGCTAGCCGTTAAAGGTGCGCCGTATTCAGTAGTTGCCAAAGTGCTTTCTAAACAATTTGCGCCGTAGAAAGAGTGAACAAAATACACAAAGTCCCCGTCGTTTATATACTTAAATAAGGGCGTTTCTTTAGTAATTTTTAACGCGTTCCAACCTATGTGTGGGATTTTATAATCTTTAGGGATTACTTCTTTAATAGGGCGAATTTCCCCTTTAATCAACCCTAACCCTTGATGTTCGCCATACTCAAAACTCTTATCAAAAAGTAATTGCATACCTAAGCAAATTCCTAAAATAGGTGTGCCTTGTTTTGCCTTTTCTAATAAAACTTCTGCTAAACCTGAAGAAAACAATTTTTCTTTAGCATCACCAAAAGCGCCAACCCCAGGTAGAATAATTTTATCGGCAGAAAGGATAACTTCCTTTTCACCACTAGCAACGGCATTTACACCGATTGATGCGAACGAACTAACCAAAGAAAATAGGTTGCCAACGCCGTAATCAACAATAACTACCATTAAAGAACCCCTTTGGTTGATGGTATTTGGTTTTTAGCGTTTTTATCAATACTAACAGCCATTTTTAATGAGCGTGCTAAAGACTTAAAAGCCCCTTCAATAATGTGGTGTGCGTTTGAACCTGCCATTTGGTTAACGTGCAAGGTGCAGTTTAAGTTCCTAGTGAAAGCAAGTAAAAATTCTTCTAATAATTCGGTATCAAAATCGCCAACCTTATTTGCCTTAATGTCTAAATTTTTAACAAGCATACTTCTACCCGATAAATCAATGGCAGTTAAAATAAGCGCTTCATCCATAGGTAATATGAAAGAACCATACCTTGTAATGCCCTTTTTATCGCCAAGCGCCTTTTCAATAGCAAGCCCTAGGCAAATTGCAATATCTTCAGTTGTGTGGTGATAGTCAACGAAAGTATCACCTATGCACTTAACCGTTAAATCAAAAGAAGAGTGTTTGGCAAAAAGTGTTAACATGTGGTCTAAAAACCCACAACCTGTGTTAACTTCTGAACAGCCTTTGCCATCAAGATTGATTGATAACTTAATATCCGTTTCATTTGTTTTTCTTTCTATTAAAGCCTTTCTCATATTTATTTCTCCAAAATATCTTTTATTGTAGATACAAGCGTTTGCATTTGTTCAAAACTACCAACGCTAATACGATTATACTCTTTTATTCTTTCTTTGTCAAAGTGTCTAACTAAAATACCGTTTTCTTTTAACTTTAAATATAAATCTTTTCCACTAATTTTTGGGTGCTTAGCAAATAAAAAGTTTGCTTTAGAATCTAAAACGCTAAAACCAAGTTCTATAAGTTGATTTTTTGTCCACTCTCTATTATCACAAATCTTTTTGCAATTATCTAAAAAGTAATCGTTATCTAAAATAGAACCTATGCCTGCTAGAGCCGTCATAGAGTTTATGTTATAAGGGTTAGTTGAATATTTAATTGCCGTTAAATCAGCAATGATTTCTTTGCTAGCAACCCCATACCCTAGCCTTGCACCTGCCATTGAGCGTGATTTAGAAAAAGTCCCTGTGACTATTAAATTTGGGTATTTATCAATTAACTTAATAGCACTTTCCCCACCGAAATCAACGTAGGCTTCATCAATAACCACAATTCTATCTTGGTTTTTACTAACAAGCCTTTCAATTTCACATAAAGGTAAATTTATGCCCGTTGGGGCGTTTGGGTTAGCAATAAAAACCGTACCTTGTCTTTCAATATAGTCATCAACACATATAGAAAAATCTTCCCTTAACGGAATTTCTAAATAAGAAACGTTGTTAATTTGCGCAAACACTTTATAAAAGCCGTAAGTAATATCAGGGAAAATTGCCTTAACCTTTTTATCACAATAAGCCATAAAGGCAAAGTTAAGTATTTCATCAGAGCCGTTAGTTAAAAGAATATTTTCATTATTTACCCCTAAATAATTCGCCACGGCTTTAGTTAACTCTTTGCAGTCTGGGTCTGGGTAAAGGTTTAGTTTACTAGATGCCTTAGTTGCAAACTCTATTGCTTTTTGTGATGGTGGAAAAGGCGATTCGTTTGTGTTTAATTTAATATATTCTCTCTCTTTAGGTTGTTCGCCCGGCGTATAAGGGGCTAAATTTTTAAATTTTTCACTAAAAAATTTACTCATCATCTTTTACCCTACAAACTGCGCTTTGTGCGTGAGCAGTAAGTCCTTCTTGTTTAGCAAAATATTCCACGTCAAAAGCCGAATTTTTAAGTGCCTTTTCATCATAGTAAATATATTGCGTTTTCTTAATAAAATCATCAACGGAAAGTGCTGAAGAAAACCTTGCCGTGCCACTTGTAGGTAAGGTGTGATTTGCCCCTGCAATATAGTCCCCCATTGCCTCTGGACAATTTCTGCCTAAGAAAACTGAACCTGCGTGTTTAATCTTTTCTAAATAAGTAAACGGATTATCTAAACAAAGTTCTAAGTGTTCAGGTGCTAATTTATTAGCCACTTCTATTGCTGAAAGGATATCTTTTGTGACAATAATTTTGCCGTTATTATCTATTGAAGTTCTTGCAATTTCACTTCTAGATAGTTTTGGAATTTGAACTTCTAACTCATTAGCAACTTGTTTAGCAAAATCCATATCATCAGTAATTAAAACTGCGCTTGCCATTTTATCGTGTTCGGCTTGGGATAATAGGTCGGTTGCAATGTGTGATGGATTATTTTTGTTATCAGCAACGATTAAAATTTCACTTGGCCCTGCAATCATATCAATAGAAACCATGCCAAAAACTTGCTTTTTTGCTTCTGCAACGAAAGCGTTGCCCGGCCCAACAATTTTATCTACCTTAGGCAAACTTTCAGTTCCGTAAGCAAGCCCCGCTATTGCTTGCGCACCGCCAACTTTATAAATTTTATCAACGCCAGCAACAAAAGCCCCCGCCAAAATTACAAGGTTTATTTTACCGTTTTTATCGGGTGGGGTCACCATAACAACTTGGTCGCACCCAGCAATTTTTGCAGGGATAGAATCCATTAACACGGTTGATGGATATGCCGCCGTGCCACCTGGAACGTATAACCCAACCCTTTCAATAGGGATAATTTTTTGACCGACTATCGCCCCGTCGTTATT